>NZ_LGSU01001416.1 GCF_002260545.1 Hydrocoleum sp. CS-953
TAACATCATTCCCGAAAAATGAGGGTGGGGATGGGTCATTAATCTATTAATTTACGATCGCCTCCTACTATTACTATTTATTGTTAAGTCTAAATACTTACTCAAGTTTTCTCCTCTTTCTGTACTACATTTTGTCGTGCGGAATGTGGGTTTCAGTTTTCTGCTGTCGCCGACATGAAAAGTATTTGTGAAGCATTCCGTAGGAGCCAAGAGTCAGTGCTTCTGCAGGAGGTTAACTATACTGTCAGGAAATGTTAAAAGCTAATAGCTAGTATTACCTATTTCCTACTCCCTACTCCCTACTCCCTTAATTAATGAATTTACCAATTATTTATCATCCTAATTATGTTGCACCAATGCCACCTGGTCATCGCTTTCCGATGGCAAAATTCAAACTACTTTATGAAATGTTATTGGCAGATAAAGTAACAAATAAATCCCATTTTTTTACCCCAAATTTCCCACCTTTAGAATTGATAGAATTAGTACATCATCGCGATTATATAGAAGCATATTGTAACGGTACTTTAGACCCAAAAGCACAAAGACGCATCGGTTTACCCTGGAGTCAACCATTAGCAAATCGAACTTGCATTGCTGTGGGTGGTGCAATATTAACAGCACAGTTAGCACTGAAGCATGGTTTAGCTTGCAATACTGCTGGTGGTACCCATCATGCGTTCCCCAGTTATGGATCTGGGTTTTGTATTTTTAACGATTTAGCGATCGCTGCTCGTGTCATCCAAAAATTAGGATTAGCCAAAAAAATCCTGATTGTAGATTTAGATGTGCATCAAGGTGACGGCACTGCCTGGATATTTCAAAATGATTCTAGTGTATTTACATTTTCCATGCACTGTGGTATTAACTTTCCTAGTAGAAAACAAATTAGCGATTTAGATGTCCCGTTGCCAGAGGGAATGGATGACGATCGCTATCTCCAGACATTAGCGGAATATTTACCAGATTTGCTGTCAGAAGTCAAGCCAGATTTGGTTTTGTATGATGCGGGAGTCGATACCCATATCCATGATGCTTTGGGAAAATTAGCTTTGACAGATACAGGAATATTTCGGCGGGAGATGCAAGTATTGAGTACCTGTGTAGGAACAGGTTATCCCGTCGCTTGCGTTATTGGTGGCGGGTATACTAAGGATATGAATTCATTGGTTTACACTCATTCATTGTTGCATCGTGCTGCCAGAGATGTGTTTCAGCAGTATCGCCTGTGACAAATGGCCTGTTATATCATGTCCGGTTGAATAGTTATAAATAAACGAGGGAGGAGTCAGGAGGTAGGGACGTTGCATGCAACGTCCGTACAGAGTCAGGAGTCAGGAGGGAAGAGAGGAGAAAGAAAGTATAATTGGTGAAATAAGGTATGAAATTTATATGGGAATCAGATTAATAGTAAGGAAAAAAACTGTTTTAACTACTGATTCCTGTACGGGCGTTAACGAAGTTGTGCGTAGCTAATGGCCATTAGCTACGCATAACTTTCCTATCGGAATGCTCCGCAAACGTTTTATATGTCGCGTAGCGTTAACGGAGTTGTGCGATAGCAAAACGCCCCTACGACTACTAAAAATCATACAATCATTTACCAACGCTACTTTCTCCTTCTTCTCCTCTTCTTCCTCTTCCTTTTCCTTCTTCTTTCTTGTTTCTTCCTTCCTGACTTCTGACTCCTCCCTTAAAATATTAGGAAATTTAAGTTTTTTCGTGCTTTATTAAATCTGGTGGGTTAACCTTTACCAATTTGAGGGCGCGATCGCCATCCATTGCCATTGCTACATCATAGCCTGCATATTCTAGAACTTCGGTAACCACGTCTAGATTTGCTACTGTGTCATCGACGACAAGAATTTCTCTGTTATCCACAACTGCTCCTATCTGTCAAATACTGTTTTAATACCGTCTCAATCTCCTCAAACTTGAATTGTTCTGTCAGTGTAAGAATGAGAGTTGTAAAGTTACGATAGCTTTCATCACTCTCAGTTAAGCTCTCTAAATTTTTCCGGAGTTTTGTCACTTTTCCTTGTTGGGCTAGCTTAAAGAATGATTGCAACACTTCTGGGGGTGGTAGAACAATGTTCTGAGAGTCATCCGTGTTGGCAGAGTTTGATGGCGACTGAGCATCCGTTGCATCCTCTGATAGTTCGTAGCGCCATTCCAAGTCAAGCTGCTTTGCTAGGATGGCGAACAACTCTTTGGCATCAACGGGTTTGTTCAAAAAGGCATCACCCCCACAATCAATTGCCATTTGTCGATCTAGCTGTGCGACTGACGCTGATGAGACAATAATTTTATGGTGTTTCAGTGTTTCAGAGTGTCGCACTCGTTTCAGCATCTCAAAGCCGTCCATCACAGGCATTACCAAGTCAGTAATTACCAAGTCAGGTGGCAAGGCTTCCATTTGTTCAATTCCCTGCCGTCCATCCTCAGCTTCACTGACTTCAAAACCAAGGGGTTCGAGCAGGTTAACCAATACTCCTCGGTTCTCCCAATGATCGTCGATGACAAGCAAGTGAAGACGCTTTCCCTCATAACCAATAATTGTTTGACCCTCACTACTCGTTCTTTGCTGTACCCAATATGAGGCGAGTGGCAAGTCTACTTCAAAGTAAAAATTGCTGCCCACACCCAACTGACTCGTCACTTTAATCTTTCCACCCATTAGTTGCACAATCTTTTGACTGATAGCCAGTCCCAGTCCCGTTCCCTCCGCTCGCCTATCGCGATCGCCGACTTGTTGAAAAGTTTGAAATAGTTTTTTCAAGTGTTCGGGGGCAATACCTACACCAGTATCTTCGATTTGAAACTGGATACGTCTTAAATTTGGATCTGGTTGTTGTTCGAGCATGGAAACCTTTAGCGTCACCGATCCTTGGTCAGTAAATTTGATAGCATTACCGACTAGATTAATTAACACTTGACGCAACCGTTTCTCATCAACCGAGATTCCTTCTGGCAAGTTTGGTTCGGGTTCATAAATAAACTCAATCCCCTTCTGTTCGGCTCGAATGCGACAGATTTCAAACACGCTTTCCAGCATGGAAGGGAAATGTTGTGCTTGGGGAGCCAGTTCTAGTTTACGAGCCTCAATTTTTGACAAGTCAAGAATATCATTAATCAGGGTCAGAAGATGGCTTCCGCACTGGTGAATGATGCGAACCCCATGCTGCCCTTTTCCCGAGAAGGCTTTGGTACGGCTGAGAATTTGAGCGTAACCAAGGATGCCGTTGAGAGGAGTCCGCAGTTCGTGACTCATGTTAGAGAGAAATTCACTTTTGGCTTTATTGGCAACTTCAGCTTTTTCTTTTTCTCGTTCTAGTTGTTGATAGGAGCTGTCTAATTTCGTTGCCATATAATTAAACTTAAGAGCTAGTTGCTCAATTTCGTCTCCAGTTCTGATGTTCAGACGATATGTTAAATCCCCTTGACCAATATTTGTTGCACCTTGCTGTAGTTTTTCGATAGAATGGATGACTGGCAGTAAAATCAATTTAAACTGACCAAACAAGATCGCAATAATAATAGCCATGACTATACATTGAATCACTAAAACTGTTTGTTTAAATTTACTGACTTGCTGCTGAGTTAGAGATTCTTGCTGTCGGGTTTGATCAATCAATAAGTTGATGTAAAATTCGATATCTTCGCTAAAAGAATTGATCGCTCTGACATCTTGTTGAAGTTGGGCAAAGCTAGAAGGAGTATCGCCTAGGTCGTTTGCCAGACGGACGAGATGGTGATAGCGACGACGAATTAAGGATATTTCTTCACTCTCCGACATCAGCAACTCTAGATCGTTCAACGTGATCAGAAAGTTAGACATTGCTTTATGATATTTCGTCATCTCAGCAGGGTTACGATTTAACATCAGAAAATCTTTGAGTGCTACGACTTGATTCTGTAAGGAAATATCCAAGTACATCCCCATGTCGATCGCCTGTCTGGTTTTAACGCGACTTACCTTTACCGATTTCTCCGCTTTTGCGATCAAAAAAGAACTCCCACTCATCACCAGAGCAATGAGCACAACAACTGCCACAGATGAGCTAATGAATTTAGTCGTGATCTTCATGTCATTCTACTCAGCAGTTTTGAGTCCTAATGTCCTTTGCAATTCTCTAATAGGTTCATAATCTCGATCTTGCACTAGAGTATAGCCATCTGACTTGGCACCGCTCAGAGCTGCCATATCTGGTGGCGCATTAATTAATGCTTTTTGTAAATTAGATATAAAATCTGCTGGTAGTTCTCTTGAGATGACAATGGGTGCATTAGGAATGGGATCTGATTCCCAGAGCAGTTGATATTTTTCTGGAGAGAGTTGTCCTGATTTTTGAGCGTTCAAATAAGTCGGTTTATTAATACCCGCTGCATCAATCTTTCCAGCTTCCAAAGCCGCAGCATTTTTGTTGTGGCTACCCATATACAGAACTTCTGTGAAGTCCTTTTCTGGATCGATATTCTGGCTGACTAGATGAGACAGAGGAACGAGATATCCAGACGTTGATGATTGATTGACAAAACCAAAACGTTTCCCTTTTAAATCTTCGATCGTTTTAATTCCACTCTCAGTATTAGCAACAATTGTACTGGTATACGAAGGTCGTCCCGTTCTTCTATCAATATAGGCAACGATAGGTTCAAGCTTGGAATTCCGTTGTTTAGCTTTAACATAGGAAAATGGTCCTAAATAAGCCATTTGCACTTTTCCCTCTGCAATTAAATCAATTGCTGTGTCATAGTTTTCAGGAATTTGAATGTTAACGGGCAATCCTAATTTTTCTTCGAGATAATCAGCAAAAAGTTCGCGCTTCTCCTTTTGCTCCTCCGAATTTTGGGACGGAATCATGACGATACTTAAACTGCTCAGTTGTTGCTGTGAGTTTTCTGCGGGATCAACTGGCGAATTAAGATTGTTGCTTGACGATTTATTAGAATCAGATTGAGAATTTCCAATACAACCTGTGTTTAAAAAAGCAACTGTTAAACCAAGTAATATAACAATTAGTGGTTTTGGATAAGGATTTTTAAGCTTTGAAAATCTAGAGAAGTAACCCATTGTAATTTTCCTTGTTAACTTCCCTGGCGGGAAGTCCCGCGCTCTCCCGCAGGGGAGCGTCGGGATGAAAGCCAGGGCCAGGATTCGGATACCTTCATAAGCTAAACGTTTATAAGCCTTTGACAAGGTAGAAAGATTTTGTTATTATAAATTTCAACACAGGGGGAGGACATCACCTCTGTCTAAATAGCGGTCAGGGTTTCCCAGACTGAAGAAGCCCGCGTTTTCCCGTAAGGGCAACGTCGGGAGTATGTCAAGACGTTTGGTGTATTATTTAATTGAGGGAAGTCTTCCATTTTCCGCTCGCTCAGTCGATCCTAAAACTGAACAACAAAATGAAGTCAAGGAGAAAGTTACTGCTGATGCTGCCATTGGAGCGATCGCTCTAGCTTTTCTCAGAAATAGGGTTTGTGTCCCTCGTGACATGAGTGCAAAAGCTGCAGTTGCTTTTCAAACAGCAATTGATACAATGTTGTCTTGTATATACTAGACCTCTGGTGGAAAAGAGGGAGTAGGGAGTAGGGAGTAGGGAGTAGGGGGAAGAATAGATTATTTCTGTACGATAATTGATTTGATTTTTGATTATCGGAGAGGTCTACTAGAGTTTTAAGGGTAACACAGCCTTCCAGGCTGTAACAAGCAGGATGCTTGTGTTACCAAAAAACTGATAACCAGGACTTACGAAAAAATGAAATTATACACCACCTGTAGGGGTGAACAGTCGTTCGCATCTACAAGATATGCTGGTTATGCGTAAGTCCTGATTTAGATAAACCCGCCCCCAGAACGTTGGGTTATACCATTGGGGGCGGGTTTATTTAACAATCTGTGAAAACTCCTTGTACGGACGCCCTTATGCAACGTCCCTACTGTGAAACCCGCCCCTACAGAGTCTAATTCCCTCATGCACAGTCATTACCTGTGTCAGTCCACTACTAAACTATTAAGTTAATTTTTTTTAAGTTGAGGTGAAAATGAGGTAAAATTAAAAAGGTAATATTTTCGGAATTTTTCAGGTAATGATGCTTAACTTGCCTGGTTATCAAGAGACAAACCAAATATATGCCGGAAAACGTACCTTAGTATATCGCTCGATCCGGGAGAGCGATAACAGTCGAGTAGTCATCAAAGTTCTGCGGAATCCCTTTCCCCACTTCAATGACCTAGTGTGCTTCCGCAACCAATACGTTATTACTAGCCACTTAGAACATCCCTCAATTCTTCGGCCTCTAGCTTTAGAACGCTACGGCAACGGTTATGCCCTGGTAATGCCCGATGAAGGAGCGATCGCCCTCTCCAAGTATTGGCCTAACTCTGACCAAAACCTCATCAATTTTTTCAACATAGCCATTCAACTGGCTGAGGCACTTCACTATCTGACTCAACAACGCATCATCCACAAAGATATTAAGCCGAGTAATATCCTGATTCATCCCCAAACCCTTCAAGTTCAACTCCTAGACTTCAGTATCTCTAGCTTACTGCCCAAAGAACAGCAACAACTCATCAACCCCAATGTCCTAGAAGGAACCCTGGCCTATATGTCCCCGGAACAAAGAGGACGGATGAACCGGGGTATTGACTACCGTACCGATTTTTATTCTCTGGGTGTCACCTGTTTTCAACTGCTGACTGGACAATTGCCCTTTGCCACCAGAGACCCGATGGAGTTGCTGCATTCTCATCTGGTCGAGAAGGTAAAGTTTCCAGTAGATAGGTGGCAGAGGAAAGTACCAGAGGCGTTGCAGGCAATCGTAATTAAGTTGATGGCCAAGAATGCGGAAGAACGTTATCAGAGTGCGTTGGGGCTGAAATATGACTTGGAGCGATGTTTGCAGCAGTGGGAAGAGACAGAAACAATTATCCCCTTTGAACTTGGGGAGCGGGATGTATGCGATCGCTTCTTGATTCCTGAAAAGCTCTACGGACGGGAAGGGGAAGTCGAAAGGTTACTGGATACTTTTGAACAGGTAGCTAGGAAGGGTGACAAGGGAACTTCCAGAAGCCAACTTATTTTAGTGGCTGGTTTCTCAGGTATCGGCAAAACCGCAGTCGTGAATGAGGTGCATAAACCCATTGTCGAAAAACGAGGCTACTTTATCAAAGGAAAATTTTACCAATTCAATCGTAACATTCCTTTCTCTGCGTTCGTGGAAGCTTTTCGAGATTTAATGAGACAACTGCTGAGTGAAAGCGATACTGAACTCCAAAGTTGGAAGTCTAAAATTATGACTGCCCTTGGGGAAAGTGGGCAGGTCATCATTGATGTTATTCCCGAACTACAGCAGATTATTGGAGCGCAACCTCCTGCTGTTGAGCTATCCGGTACTGCTGCCAAAAATAGGTTTAATTTACTCTTCCAGAAATTCGCTCAAGTCTTTTCAACGCCAGAGCATCCGTTAGTTATATTTTTAGATGACTTACAATGGGTAGATTCGGCTTCCCTGAACTTGATGAATTTGTTAATGACGGATGTAGAAACAGGCTATCTGTTATTAATTGGAGCTTACCGAGACAACGAAGTCTCACCCACCCATCCCTTGATGTTAGCCTTAGATGGGCTGACTAAAGACGGGGCAATTCTGAATACCATTACCCTAGAACCCTTAACTCAAAATAGCCTCAATCATCTGGTAGCTGATACACTCCATTGTGGGGAGAAATTCGCCCAACCTATCACGGAGTTAGTTGATCAGAAGACTCAGGGAAATCCATTTTTTGCCACCCAGTTTCTCAAGGCTTTACATGAAGATGGGCTGATTGAGTTTGATAGGCAAGCTGGCCATTGGCAGTGTGATATCGTGCGAGTTCAGGATGCTGCTCTGACGGATGATGTAGTGGAATTTATGGCCTTGCAGTTACAAAAATTACCCATATCCACCCAAGAGATTCTCAAACTAGCTGCTTGCATTGGCAACCAATTTGATTTGGAAACGTTAGCCATTGTTTCTGAGCGATCGGATATCGAAACGGCAACAGCTTTGTGATCAGCACTGCAACAAGGTTTAGTTTTGCCTCAGAGTCAAATATACAAGTTCTATGTGGGTGGGGAAGAGCAGAAGTTAGAGTCAGATTCACAGATGCTCCATTATCGATTTCTCCATGACCGAATGCAGCAAGCGACATATTCTCTGATTCCCAATGACGAGCAGAAACAAACCACTCATCTGAAAATCGGACGGTTGTTACTGGAAAATACTCCAGAGGAGGTGCAGGACGAAAAGATTTTTGCAATTGTGAATCAGTTGAATTATGGAGTAGACTTGCTAACTACTCAGAGCGAACGCGAGCGCCTGGCTCAGTTAAATCTGACAGCAGGAGGTAAAGCTTTAGCCTCAACAGCTTATCGGGCAGCAGTTGAATATTTCAGTATCGGTCGAACGCTCTTACCTCAAGATTCCTGGAACTCTCATTACTCTCTTACTTTAGCCTTATACGAGTCAGAAATCGAGGGAGCTTATCTGAATGGTGACTTCGAGGAAATGGAGCAACTGGCGAAAGTATTAGATGTTCATACTGCTAACATTCTAGACCGCATCAAAGTTTATGAAGTCAAAATCAAAGCTTACTCAGCCCAAAACCAACTCAAAGAAGCGACCAATCTCGGGCTTGTCGTTTTAGATCAGTTAGGGGTGAATTTCCCGACTCCCGTGACACCAGATGACATTCAGGAAGGTTTCCAGGAAATTACCCCAAAGTTGAACGGTATAGAAATCGATCAATTAATCAATTTACCAGCGATGACTGCACCAGAAAAATTAGCTGCGATGCAAATTCTCTCGAATATATTTATCCCTGTTTATATTGTTGCTCCCAACCTACTGCCTCTGGTGGTATGTAAACAAGTTATTATTTCTGTTGAATATGGTAATTCCCCCGAATCAGCAGTTGCTTATACAAATTACGGGTTAATTATGTGTGGAATTGTGGGAGATATTGAGACAGGTTATCAATTTGGAAAACTGGGTTTGTCTGTTTTATCAAAACTAAATATCAATCAACTTAAATCTAAAGTATTTAATGTGGCTTATTCTTGCGTTATCCATTGGAAAGAACCATTGAGAGCAATTTTAAAGCCCCTTCAAGAATCTTATACCAATGGAATAGAAACGGGAGATTTAGAATTTGCTGGCTATGCAGCTTTAATTTATTGTTATGGTGTCTTTTTGGTGGGAAATAATCTTGATGAAGTGAGAGCAGATATAGAGAAATACTATTATGCACTCCAGAAAATCAAGCAAGAAACAAGTTTAAATTATATCGCTATTTTTTGGCAGTCTGTACTAAATTTACAGAATGAATCTAAAAGTCGGTGCTATTTAAAGGGTGAGGTTTATGATGAGGAGCAAAAGCTATTACACCATCATAACTCCAACGATATTACAGCGATAAGTTACTTGTATTTTAATAAACTAATCCTCTGTTATTTATTTGGAGAATTCGATCTGGCTCTCAGAAATGCAGCAGAATTTGAAAAATATTCAGAAGGACAGACAGGTATAGCTGTAATACCGATTTTTTATTTTTATGATTCTCTAACACACCTTGCCTTATATAAGGAGACTAAGGTTGGTGCAGAGGAAAGGGAAAGTATTTTACAGCGGGTTGCTGCCAATCAAGAAAAGATGAAAAATTGGGCACATCATGCACCGATGAATCATCAACATAAGGTCGATCTGGTGGAAGCCGAAAAAAGTCGCATCTTAGGACAGAATTATCAAGCTGGGGATTTTTACGATCGTGCCATTTTTGGAGCTAAAGAAAATAAATACCTTCAAGAAGAAGCCCTGGCTAACGAACTTGCTGGGAAGTTTTATCTAGATTTAGGCAAAGAAAAAATCGCTGCTAGCTACCTGCAAGAAGCCTATTATAGCTATGTCAAGTGGGGCGCTAAAGCTAAAACTGATGACTTAGAACAGCGCTACCCCCATTTGCTACAGCCTATTCTACACCAGGTAAACCCAAGCAATTCTCTAGAAACTTTAGCCGAGCTTGCTAGCGATTCCTCGCTTTCGCTCCTGACTTCCATTACAGACAAATCCACTTCAAACAACAACCTCAATACAACCCTAGATTTAGCAACTATTCTCAAAGCCTCTCAGAGTATTTCGAGCATCATTCAACTTGATGAACTTCTGCAGCAACTAACTCAAATTATTCTACAAAACTCAGGAGGCGATCGCTGTGCCTTAATCCTCCCTGACCCTGAAGGAAACTGGCAGGTTGAAGCCATTACCACACTGAAAACGACTGAAGTTTGTACACAGTCTTTAGAAGGCAACCCTAACCTACCCGTTAACCTGATTTACTATGTCAAAAATACCCAAGAGATAGTAATGATTGACGCTCGGAAAACAGATTTACCAGTCATTGATGAGTATCTGAGCCAAGAATTTCCCCAGAGTATTCTGTGTTTGCCACTGCTGAATCAACAAAAATTAATTGGAATTCTGTATTTGCAAAATAAATTAGCCAGTGGTGTCTTTACGAGCGATCGCCTGCTAATTCTCAAATTCCTCTGTACCCAAGCTGCCATTTCCCTTGAAAAAGCCCGGCTGTATAAGCAATCCCAATCCTATGCCCAGCAGTTAGAAGTTTCCTTGAGCAAATTACAGGCTAGTGAAACTCGCTTTCGCTATCTAGCTGCCAACATTCCAGGGATGCTCTATCAACTCTTAATTGCACCTGATGGATCGACGACAGTTCCTTATGCAAGCTCTGGTTGTCTGGATATATATGAGGTATCTGCTGAAGAAATGATGGCTGGCAAATATAGTTTCCGAGACTTTGAACATCCTGAAGATAGCCTACTAATTGATGGAATGGTTGCTGACCTTCACCAGACACTGCAACAGTTCAACCTAGAATTTCGTATTGTAACACCGTCAGGAATAGTGAAATGGATTCAAGCAGTAGCCCATCCTATTAAACAAGCAGATGGCTCAATTATCTGGGATGGTGTAGTGATGGATGTTAGCGATCGGAAAAATATCGAAGCAGAGCGGGAAAAATTATTGCTAGAATTAGCCAAAGTCAATCGGAAATTAGAGCAAGCAAACCAGGAATTAGGTAATTATTCCCAGACATTGGAGCAAAAAGTTGAAGAGCGCACTACCGAACTTAAAGCAGCCCAACAACGCATTATTGCCCAGGAAAAATTGGCTTCTCTAGGGACTCTCACCGCAGGTGTCGCCCATGAACTACGCAACCCTCTCAACTTTGTCAAAAACTATGCTGAAGGTTCCATCGAACTTTCTCAAGAACTATTGGATACCCTCGAACCTGTAATTTCCACTCTAGATCCAGAAACTTTAGAATTGACCCAATCTATAATTGATGATTTGCAGGAAAATGCGACAACGATCTCCCATCATAGCGTTCGGGCTACACAGATTATCGAAACTATGATGCAACATACTCGTGTAGAGTATAAGGAATCTATCCCTCAGTCTACCCATCTCCATGACTTGCTAGACCAAGCTATAAAGCTAGTCTCTCACAGTAAACAACAGCAGGAGAAGTCTTTTAACCCCTCCATTCGCACTAACTATGCTGACAATTTGGACTTAGTTAAAGTGATTCCTAGCAGTTTCATCCGTGCATTGCTCAACTTGATGGACAATTCCTTTCATGCCATGCGCTCGAAGCAAAATCAACTTAGAGCTAATTCTCCTGTAGGGAAAATTGACTATACTCCTACCCTATGGGTTTCTACCCATCTGAGATCAGAGGAAGTGGAAATACGAATTCGTGATAATGGCTGTGGGATTGAACCAGCTATGAAGTCCAAAATATTAGACCCGTTCTTTACGACTAAACCACCGGGAGAAGGGACAGGATTGGGCCTATCACTGACCCACGATATTATTGTCAAGCAGCATCAAGGAAGTATAAATATTAATAGTGAATTGGGTGAGTTTACGGAAGTGATTGTGAGACTACCTAATTAGGGTTTTCTGAAAAAGTCCTTTTTAAGGAGTAGGGGAGTAATATCAAATCCGGTAGTATTGGTATAAAAAAGCAGAGAAACCGGGTTTGTCTCAAATGCCCTTGTAGGGACGTTGCATAACAAAAATGCGTTTCATGTCGCGCAGCGATACGTCCCTACCATTGACCTCCCACAAACCCGGTTTCTTGTTACTCCGAGGCAAGCAGATTTGATATAATTTTTGGGGTAATCTCTTGCCCAAAATACTAACTTGTTGAGCATAAAGAGCTGAGAACTAGGTACTTTTTCCAGACCTAAAAATACTAAAACCTTTATCTGTAAATTCTGTGATATTTAATCAGCAGAGCAATAATTCTTTATTTGTAATATCATGTCCGGTAGCATCAGTATTGTATAGGGAAGTTCAATAATTCTTTATTTGTAATATCATGTCCGGTAGCATCGGTATTGTATAGAGAAGTTCAATAATTGATAATTGATAATGGATAATTGATAATTACCTCTCCCTAAAAGGAAGAGGATTGAATAAAAGGAAAATAAATTCATTGTTTCTC
>NZ_LGSU01001417.1:0-8262 GCF_002260545.1 Hydrocoleum sp. CS-953
GGAAAATGAAATTGCTGAAAAGCTAGAAAACATAATCAATAAAGTACAAAAACTGCAAGATATTGATAATTATTTTCCCGAAAAAATTACAGATTTGAAAAATGAAAAATATAAAGAACTTTGGGATGAAGAAACACCCATAGGTTTAGTTTATGGGGGAGCAACCAAAATCAAACAATACGTTTTTGAGGCTGCCAAACTAACAGATATTCGTGGAGCATCGGCAATCTTAGATAAGATAAATTTAGTAGATTTACGAGAATTTTTTCAGCCTGATACAAAAAGTAGAAAATGGCTAGATGAAGAGAGAAACTTTCCCGGACTTTCCCAAGCATTAATCCATGAATTAATAATCTATTCTACTGGGGGAAATATTCTGGCATTTTGCCCGGCAGCTTTTGTAGATGACTTAGCAAATGCCATCGAAAAACGCTATACAGAAGAAACTTTAACGGCAAATTCTTGTGCAGTCGGAAGTACATTTAGATTATTAGAAATACGATTTGGTTTGCTCCGAGAAAATATCGTAAATACACCTTGGTTAGATTGGTATTTGGAAAATTGTAGAGATAAATTAGTAGAAAGTTACTTTGGATTAATTAAAGGAAAAACCAAAGAAGAAGTAGAAAAAGAAATAAGAGAAAATTTCCAAAATCGGAAAAGTTTCAACGAACTAACCAGTAAATTAGCAACATTGTTTAATCAGCGTCGAAACGGCAATGATGATGTTAACAATAATCGCCCCAGTCGGAGATATCCGCCAATGTTTGAAACTCATCCTTATATGCGGAGAGATGAAGGCGATCGGCGGACAGCAGTAATGCGAACTGACTTACCCAATAATCCCTATTATTCAGAAGTTTTAGCCAGGAAACATTTAGTAGGGCAAATAACTAAAAGAGAAGATGATAAAGATAAAAAATGGTATAAAAAAGGAGGTTTTGATTGGCAACCAGACAGAGAAAATATTGAAAGTTGGGGAACTAGATTTGAAGACTTTTTAAAAGAGGCAAAAAACCAAGAATTGGCAAAAAAATATAATCCAGAATCTCATCCATTGAAAAATTTAGAAGCGGCAAGAAGTCTCAGAGAGTTAGGAAATGTTTATAAGGGTTTTATTGGTTATATTTATGCTGATGGTAATAATATGGGAGGATATATTCAGAAAATTAAAACACCGGAAAAGTACAAAAAATTTAGTCTAGATATTTTTGAGGCGACGGAAAAATCGGTTTATTTTGCTTTAGCAGAACATCTTCATCCACATCAGTTAAAAAATCTCACCGATCCAGATAATGAAAATCGTAATGAGCATTGGATTCATCCTTTTGAAATATTGGCAATAGGAGGTGATGATGTGATGTTAATTGTACCTGCTAATAAAGCTTTGGAAATTGCCAAAACTATCGGCGAAAAATTTGAAGAAATCTTAGCTGAGAAAACAGGTTATGAACCAGAAAAATATGAATCTACTTATGACGCAAAAAAAATACATCGTTATTTGAAAGAAGCAGCTAATGAAAATGAATTATCCTTGAGTGATTCAACCGAATATACTCCTATTTATTATGAAAATAAATCCTCCCTGAGTATGTCAACGGGAGTATTAATTACAGCGGAAGATACTCCGGTTTATTATGCGCAAAATTTAACGGAGCAACTGTTAAAATCTGCCAAAAAGCGAGCCAAAAAATTAAAAGAGAAAAATTATTTAGGAGGTACAATAGACTTTTTAAGTTTGAAGTCAGTGACAATGGTTTCTTCCAATATTCAGGAATTTAGAGAACAAGGATTAATTAAGGAAATAGAAGGTAAACTCAAAACAAAACCTACCAAACTAAAATTATATGCAGCTCCTTATACATTACATGAAATAGGAGGTTTAATCGAATCAGTCAAAGCATTAAAAGAGTCAAAATTTCCTAGGTCGCAAATTTATCAAACTCGTAGTTTTTTGGAGAAAGGAAAAAAGACAGCAATTCTGAATTATCGTTATTTTCGCTGTCGTTTACAAACACCGGAAAATAAAAGAGTTTTAGAAGAAAAATTTGAACAACCTTGGTGTGCAGCAAAAACCAATAATGGTAATTTAGCACCTTGGATATCCCAAGTAGAAGACCAAGAAAATTCAGAAGATAAAAAGGAAAAAAATCCAGAAGCTAAAGAGGAAACAACTTATGAAACAATTTGGCGAGAAATAGTAGATATTTATGATTTTATCGAGGTAGAAACAGAGACAGAGAAAAAAAATAACCTAGTATGTTGGGTTCAGGAACAAAACCCAACAAAACCTTATTAATTTTAGGTTTAGTTCCATGCTTTTATTGTCATTAACTATGATTAATAAACTCTATTAATCTTTGGTTTTGTTCCTTAAGCTAAACTACATTTATTGAATTATTTTCGTTGTGTCTATCTACTACAAGCCAAGCAAATTAATTATGATTAAGCCACTTGATTAATGTTGGGTTTCGTTCCTTAAGCCAACCTACGTTTATTGAATTATTTTCGTTGTGTCTATCTACTATAAGCCAAGCAAATTAATTATGATTAAGCCACTTGATTAATGTTGGGTTTCGTTCCTCAACCCAACCTACGTTTAAATTATTTCAGGTATTTATATCTACTACAAACAAAACAGGAGGTTAAGCAATGATTTCTCTTCAACAGTTAACAAACTCTGTAGAAACTTATTCAATTACTGCTATTATAGATACGGCATTATGTGTCGGATCGGGAGGTTCTTCCGGTTCATTAGCAGATAAACCAATAGTGAGAAATGCCGAAGGAAATTTATTAATTCCTGCTTCTCAAATCAAAGGTCGTTTGCGCCATGAATGTGAGAAAATTGCTAGAGGACTTAACTGGGCAATTTGTGAATCTCCGAACCCCGAAACTATGTGTCCTCAAAGAGTAGGTTTAACAGAAAATTTTTGGATTGACGAATATAAATTTTCTGACAAAATTAATGGGAAAGATATTTATCACTGTTTAATTTGTCAAATTTTTGGTAATCCTTATTTACCCTCCAGAATTATCTTTAACGACCTAATTTGTAAAGAAGATCCCGAAAATTTACCAGAGATATTACGTCCGGGAGTTACAATTAATCGTCGGCGGGGAGTGGCAGAAGAAAACAAACTTTATTTCCTAGAAACTTCTCCAGTTAATGCTCATTTAAAATTTACAGGAGAGATTTTAATTCAGCCAAATATTAATCCTAAATATGTAGATTATGCTAAGGCATTAATTTGGGCTGGTTTCAAACAAATAAATGCTTTGGGTGGAAGTAAATCTGTTGGTTTAGGATGGTTAACATGGGAACTTCCAGAAATTTCAGTGGATGAAAAAGTCTGGGAATTTTTAGCAAAAGCAGAGGTAGTGAATGGAAGTGATGAATCATAAAAAATTATCCCCCCAACCCCCCTTTGAAAGCTATGCTTTATAAACATCTTTCTTCACATAAAACTTGACATGCACAGACGAGTTATGTGTAAGTCTTGGAGCGGCTTTTTCTACAGAAAAAATGTATTAATAAGTACATTTTTTCATAAATTTAAGTAGTTTTACTTAGCTACTATGACTCTTTCTCCCCTGCTCCCCTGCTCCCCTGCTACCCACAAAGTTTTCAGGAGTTCCTTATAAGGGATAGCTTTGAAAGGGGGGAGAAGAGGTTACCAGAGGTTTTTAGTAATCTATAATAATTAGAGAAATGAAAAAGATAGAATTAGAAATTAAAGCTCTATCTCCCTTAGCAATTAGTCGTCAAAAACCTGGCAGTTCAATTAATCAAACAATGGATAATATTGCTAGTTCAGTAATTAGTAAAAACCTCACCGCCTGCCCCCTTTCCTGAAGCTGGTGGGGGGGAATCAAAGCCTATCTCCTGCCAGGAGAGAGTTTTGGAGGGAGGTTTTCGTGACCTAAAAATTTCTGAGTAATCTATATAATTAATAATCAGAGAAATGAAAAAGATAGAATTAGAAATTAAGGCTTTATCTCCTCTGGCAATTAGTCGTCAGAAACCGGGCAGTTCAATTAATGAAACAATGGATTATATTCCTGGTTCAGTAATTAGAGGAGCAATTGCTGCAAGAATAATTCAAGAATCTGGTAATGAATCTGAAGATTTATCAAAAGCAGAAAATGGAGGTGATTTTCAGGCATTATTTTTGAGTGAAAATCCAGCCATATTTCAAAATGCTTATCCAGCACAAAATTTAGAAATTAAAGATAATTATGCAAAAAAGGTAAAAGGTAAAGGTAAAACTAAGCAACCACAAAATGTAGAAACTAAAAACGAAATAAGAACTCAAAAAGATGTGAAAGTTTTACCTACTACTGCGGTAAGTTCTAAAACTAAACCTGGATTTAAGTCAAAAGATAAACCTCTAGAAAATAATGGAGTATTTGATACTTTAATCGATCGCTTTTGTGCGCAAAATAATGGTTTTCTTTATGACCCAAATTGTCCTGTAGATGGGGGTAGGGTAGAACCGTTTAGTGGATTTTATAGCTATCATCAAGAAAAAGAAAAATATTATCAACATTCTACAAGCAAACGTCTATTAACCAGGACGGGTATTAATCGAAAAAGAGCAACTTCAGAAGAGGAGGTATTGTATAGTATAGAAGTAATAAACGAACTTCAAAAAGTAATAACCGAAGATAAAAGTAAAAAAAATGGAGAGCTAATATTCTGTAGTGCAATTTTAGTTCCCGATAAATTAGCAGACTCACTGGCAAATTTTATTAAACAGAGAAACGATTTATTTCGTTTCGGAAATTCCAAGTCGAGAGGATTAGGTAAAGTAGAAATTACTGCTAAAGTTGTCGATATTAAACTAAATTTAGAAGAACGAATCACAGATTTTAACGAGCAATTAAAAGGGAGGTGGGAAAAATGGCAAGTATTTAATAATCAAGAAGAAAAACAACCATCGCTAAAAAATAGAACTTACTTTACCCTAGACTTACAATCAGATGCTATTCTGACAGAAAATTGGCAAAGAACTATGGTTATTTCTCCAGAAATGTTACAGGAATTTTCAGGAGTGGAAGATTCATCTTTAGAACTTCATGTTGCCTATAGTTCCTACGATTATTTATCCGGTTGGAACTCTGCCTGGGGTTTAATGAAAGATGTGGAATTAATAACTAGAAAAGGAGGAGTTTATTTATTTAGTACGAAACAATTAGAACCTTGGTTAGAAGGATTAGGAAAAGTAGAAAATCAGGGAGTAGGAGAGCGTACTTCCGAAGGTTTTGGTCAGGTCATAATTTGCGATGAATTTCACTTAATATTTAGAGAGGAGGCAGTATGAACCAACCCCTAAAAGCTAAACAACAACTAAAGATTCAAAGAGCAATACTTCAGGTTGAAGATAAACTTGTAACTGCTATACAAAATGCTTTAGATGATACACAATCTTACGGTAAGTTAGAAGAATCACAATTTCGGAATTTACTTGAAGTTGCAAATACTACCGAAAGTACAGAAGTCATAAAAAACTTCTTACGTTATCAAGTAGGGCGTGACGAAAAATGGGGTAGAGGAAAAGATTCTTTAGCAGAAAAAATAATTTCTTATATTAAGAGTGATATTAAAGAAATTGCTGAAAAAATTGCTAAGACAATACCCGATGATACGGAAACTGAAAAGCCGACTAATTATATTAAGCTACAGTTAATCCGTCGTTATTTAGGATATGGTTCCCGTTATTTAGTCTACAAAAGAAAAGGTCAATCTGCTTAAAGCAAATATCTAGTATTTTATACTAAAAAAAGGAGAAAATTTATGGAAAATCGTGTAGTTATTTCTACAGTAGGCACAAGCTTACTAACTAATCAAATTAATCGTTCAGAGTCGAAGGAATCAACTTGGTTCTCTCAATTATCAGGAGTTACTAATTTAAAGCTAGATGAGATAGAAAAAAATCATCCAGAAGTTGTAAAAATTCTTCAGGAATTAAAAAATAGGGCAGAAAACAAATTAAAAGAGAGTAACACACAACAAATCAGGAGAATAAGTGCCGAACTAAATGGTATTTATGGTTTGTATGAAGAAGAAATTCAACGGGGTAAACAAGACATTCATTATTTAATAAGCACTGATACATATTCAGGAAAAATTACTGCCGAAATTGTGGAAAATTTTCTCAAAACAACAGGAGTAGTAAATACTAATATTGTCAAACCATCAGGGTTATCAACTGCTAATACTCAAAAATTCTCTGAAGGAGTAGACGAACTAATAGATTTTTTAAGTAAACAAAAAGAGAATTGGCAGGGATATAAGGTTTGCTTCAACCTAGTAGGAGGTTTTAAAACTCTGCAAGGATATCTCAATACAATAGGAATGCTTTATGCTGATGAAATTATTTATATTTTTGAAGGCAAAAGAGCAGAGTTAATTACTATTCCTAGACTTCCCATCGCAGTAGATAAAACTTTAATTAAACCCTATACAGTTCAGTTAGCTTTAATGGATACTGGAGCATTAGATAAGTCAGAAGTTGAGAAAATTCCAGAAGCTTTAATTGGTGATGTTGATGGAAAAAAAGTTTTATCTACTTGGGGGAAATTAATATGGGATGAATCTAAAAAAGATTTGCTTTCTGATGAATTATTAGACTTTCCTTGGTTAGATTATCAAGATATTTTTCGTACTGACTATAAAAAAATTAAAGACTGGCGAGAAAAAGTTCAGCTACATGAAACTTTAGCTAAAGTTTCATATTTGTTAGAAGAATCTAATGGCGATACAAGTCCTTTAAAAAAAGATTACAACATAAAATATGACCCTTATGAAGGAACAGATAATATCGATCATTTTCGTGTAACTAGAGCTTTACGAATTAGTTGTAAAAAGATGGATAATGGCAAATTAAGTTTGCGATATTATGGCAGTCATGCTCATGTAGAAGGAAAAGAATTTAAGAAAAAATAACTATCAGAAATTACGCAAAACTTCCATGTTTAGTAAGGGCGAATGCCATTCGCCACTACGGGTGGTTTATCATTTCCTATTTTTCATAAGTTCTACTATTTAACTTTGGGATATTATGGCACTAAAAAATATGTACAAGGAAAAGAATTAAAAAATTAAGACAACCATGTTTGATACATTTAAAAACCGCTTAGAAATAGAAGGAAAACTCACAACTGTCACCGCATTACGCATAGGTGCAGCACGTTCCACTGAACCCATCGGTTCAGACTTACCCGTTGTCAAAGACGTACTCGGACAACCTTTAATACCGGGTTCCAGTTTCAAAGGTGCATTGCGCTCCCGTCTGGAAAGTTTCCTCAGAGGTATTTTGGGAAGCAACCCCCGGTTGGTTGCTAACCCCGCAGTCAATGAGGAATGGTGTATTACAGCAGAAGCAATGAAGGAGCTAAAGGAAAAACACACTAACGACGCTCAACTAACAGCAGCAATATTAGAAAAAACAGACCTCATTTCCCACCTTTTCGGTTCCCCCTGGGTTGCCAGTAAATTTCAGGTGCGCGACTTAACCGTTTTACCCGAAAACTGGTTTGGGCAATATCAAGAAAGAGACGGGGTAGCGATCGACAGAGATACCGAAACCGCAGCAGATGGAAAACTTTATGATTTTCAGGTTGTACCTGGAGGAACGCCTTTTCTGTTTAAAGCAGTTGTCGAAAATGCTGAAGACTGGGAGTTGGGTTTGTTGATGGTTGGTTTGCATCAGTTTGAAACGGAACAAATACCACTGGGGGGTGGGCGATCGCGCGGTCTAGGTGTTGTGAAATTAGAAATAGAAAAAATGAATTGGTTTGATGCTAGGAATGAAGAAGACCCGACAAAAACTGACCCCCAGAAATTAATTGGGTATTTGCAACAATTAGTTAGTGAGAAAACTCCTACTTTTGATGATGGAAAGGAGCTGAAAGATGATTGGGTAAAAGCATTAATTAATCATCTTAAACAAAAAGTTTCTACCACTGTTGAAGTAGAGATTCAGTAAAATTTGTAGGGTGTGTTAGACGGTTTAAGTTTAGACTATGAAATATATTTAATAATCCGTCGTAACGCACCATTGCATAAGTGTCTATCCACTACTCAATACCTCATAGAAAAAATAATTTTATTCTTGTACAAAATACTCAACGGTGCGTTACGGCACTCTGTAATTTTTTAGACTTAAATCCTAGTTTGTAGGGTGTGTTAGACGGTTTAAGTTTAGACTATGAAATATATTTAATAATCCGTCGTAACGCACCATTGCATAAGTGTCT
>NZ_LGSU01001417.1:8272-12611 GCF_002260545.1 Hydrocoleum sp. CS-953
GAAAGGTGCGTTACGGCGCTTTGTTATTTTTTAGAATTAAATCCTAGTTTGTAGTAAGCGCCTAACGAACCCTACACTTTTACCTCAATCAAAATTAACCATAGTAATTATGCACAAAAGATTCGTTAATCATTGCACTATTGATATTAATTTAATTCCCGACAGACCAATATTAATTAAGTCTGGAAGAGAAGGTGCTGACCCCACAAAACCTCAGATGGAATTTGTTCAAACTTACTACAATGGTGAGCCATCTATCTATTTACCAGGTAGTAGTTTAAAAGGTGCTATTCGCGCTCATGCTGAAAGAATTGTTAGGACAGTTGGTAGGGAAAAAAGAGATGAAAAAAATCCCGATATTCTTTGGGCAAGTAATCCTGTAAATCAAGGTGAATATGACTATTTAAAAGATTTACCACCCCATGAAATTTATCATAAATCGTCTTTTACAGACCAGATGTTTGGTAATACTTCTATTGCTAGTCGTATCAGAATAGAAGATGCTTATCCTATCGATATTAAACAATTAAAAACAGAGGAAAGAAATGGAGTAGCAATTGATAGAGTATTCGGTTCTGTAGCAGTCGGACCTTTTAATTTTCAAGTTTGTACTTCTGGAGAATTTAAGACTAAAATTCATCTGAAAAATTTTACATTAGCTCAATTAGGTTTAATTGGTTTGGTATTGAGAGACTTAAATGAAGGTTGGTTTGGCATCGGTTTTGCTAAATCTCGTGGGTTAGGAACTGTGAAAGTTAAATATAATTCCGCAGTTGTCAAATATCCTAGTTGTCAAGTAGAAGAAAAGCAAATTTTTACTTTTGGCAAAGACAAAAAATCATGGTTCCATCCCCATAATTTTTTATTAGGAGCTGGAGAATTTTTATCAGAAGATGAGGCAAAAAATTATGGTTTTCCTAAACCCGATAAAATAGAAACTCCTGTCGTCGCTCAACCAATGGAATTAGGATTTGGAGTTGAATTAACTTGGGATGGAGATGAGCAAGTTCAGGATTTATTTAGAAGAGCGGTTAAAGTTTGGAGTATACTTTTAGGAGGAAAAGCAGCATGAGTTTTGTCGGAACTAAACAAATAAATAATCCCGATGAGTTGAACAAATTATTAACTAAAATTTCTGATGAAAATAGTTATTATTTCCTACGTTTTCCTCATAAAGTAAGCGGTATTGTCAAAAAAATACCATCTGAATTTCCTGGTATAGAAGGGCAAATGTTTAACCAAGATTTAGAGTTGCGTTGGAAAAAAAATCTGAAAGGTTATCAAATTTTAGTTTTGAGTGATTCTGATTCTATACCTCAGTCTATATCTGACTTTAAACCTGTAGGAAAAACTTGGGAAACTAAAAGAAGAAATATTGTTGCTTATAGAAAAAAAGAGTTAGAAACTTGGGAAGCTAAAAGAACATATATTACTCCTTATATAACAGCAGAAATAGAAACTCGCTTTCCTAGAAAATTTAAAGTAGAACTTGACGATAATCTAAATATAGCTCAACGCTATTTTATGGATTCTCAAACTGCTACTGTACATTTTATTGCTTTAACAATTGTAGTAAAAAACCAAAATGACTAATAATCACTCTGAAGAAAATCCTGATTCTAAACCATATCAATTAATCCCCTTTTCTGGCAGAACACCCCACCTAGAATCTCCTGCTGGACACAGTAAATTTAAAGGTGATTTGTTACATGGAAATTTATTCTTAAATCTCACAGTCAAGACAGCTTTACATATTTCTACAGGTATAGTTGTTTTAGGTACTGATGTGGGAAAAAACTCAATTCCTTTGATTAAAACTATGACTCAAGACATGAATAATAGTTTGATAATTCAAGGTAGTTCTTTGAAAGGTTGTATTCGTTCTGTTTATGAGGCAATTACTAATAGCACTTTAGGAGTTATTACAAACAAATATGATAGTAGAATACCTCGAAAATATTTACCATTTGGTCATCGAAATAGTTTATGTTCTCTAGATGAACTTTGTCCTGCTAGTCGTGTATTTGGTGCTATGGGTTGGCAAGGTTTAATTGAATTTACAGATGCTAAATATAAAGAAGTTAGTTCTGTAGGTTTTATGCCTTGTTTAAATCGTCCTAGACCGGAAATTAATGATGAGGGGAAAAAAAATCCTATCTATTTTAATGAAGAAGGTAAAGTTAGAGGTCGAAAATTTTATTACAATACGAATAGAGCAATTGACAAAGGTAAAGATAAAGGTATTCCGGTACAGCAAGCTAAAGATAAATATATTTTTACCACTAAATTGCAGTTTAAAAATTTAAAACCAGAAGAATTAGGAACTCTATTTATTGTTCTGGGATTAGACGATAATTATCCCCTTGCTTTAAAAGTTGGTGCAGGTAAACCAGTAGGTTTTGGTACTATTAAAATAGAAGTAACTGAAGCTAATATCTTCCAAAATAAGCAAGATTTGAAAAATCGCTATTCTAATTATACACCTCCAGAAAGTAACAACTTAACTGGAACAGAATTAAAGGAATTTATAACTCAAAAAATTGCAGATGCTCACAATAGTAATTTGCTGGATAAAAATCTATTAGCAGGAGTAGCTGAAGTGCTAGAGTATCCAACTAACCGCGAACCAAAGGAGGGAAATTATTAATGGTTCTAAATGACTCTCAAAGTGAAAATTTAACAGACGAACAATGGAATATTGCTCATAAAATAGCCAATGATTTGACTATAGAAGAAACCGATGTCAATGAGTTGAGAAAAATTATTTCTTATCTACAATTTACTAACAGAGATAATATAGGTTCTAGTTTTTTTGTATATTTAAAAGTTTTAGCAAGAAATGGAAATAATACCCGACATAGTAAAAAAACTCCTGAATATGACGAAAACTTGGAAATTACCTGTAAAAAACATCTCAAAAAATATGAGAATAATCCTCAAGTAATGTTAAAAATTTTGGGTTGGGCATCTCGGTTAATGAAATATTATAAAGTTGCTCCTGTTGGTGAAACTGTAGATAATAGTTCTAATATTTCTGAACCTACAATTTCTCAAAGACAAGAAAAAATAGAGGAATCAAAAAAAGCTCTTCAATTAAAAGAAGGAGATATTTTAGATGCCAAAGTAATTAAAAAGTCTTCTACTGGCAAAAAGGTTACTTATGAAATTGATGGTATTCCTTATACGGAAAAAGAGCCAAAGAATTTCGATAATGAAAATCTTGTTGAGAATGGAAATGTCAAAGTTGCAGTTAAATCTTTGAAGGAAGATGGCAGTATTAACCATATTAAATTTTACAAAGAATAGGTTGATTGAATCAAGACTTACGCAGAACCAAGATATTAGACATCTCCATAAAAGACGGAGTAGGGAGAAAAAATTGATTATTTCTGTACGATAATTGATTTTAATTTTTATTATTGGAGATGTCTATTGAGCGAACGGCCGTTCGCCCCTACAAATGGTGTACAATTAACTGTTTTGCGTAAGTCCTAATTATTGATTATAATATGAATAAAATGTAAAGTTTTATAAACTAAAGGTCAAATATGCAAAATCTAAGTTTAGAACAAATATCCGCTCAACTAGATAGCGAAAATTCTCGCGATCGCCTCCTCGCTCTTGCTTCTCTACGGGAAGTATCTGCGACTGAAGCGGTGCCTCTCATCAAAAAAGTATTGTATGACCCCAACTTACCAGTACGTTCGATGGCAGTATTTGCTCTGGGTGTGAAACAGACAGAGGAATGCTACTCAATTTTAGTAGAATTATTGGAAAAAGACGAAGATTATGGTGTTCGTGCTGATGCAGCAGGAGCTTTAGGTTATTTGGAGGATGTTAGAGCGTTTGAACCTCTGGCGCGAGCATTTTATGAAGATACCAGTTGGTTAGTACGTTTTAGTGCAGCCGTTTCTCTGGGAAACATCAAAGATAAACGTGCCCACGATTTATTGATAGAAGCTTTGGATAGTCAGGAGTTAGTAATACAACAAGCAGCGATCGCCGCTTTAGGAGAAATTGGAGACTTAGAAGCAGTGGATAATGTTCTTAAATTTGCCTCTTCGGAAGATTGGTTGATTCGTCAAAGGTTAGCAGAAGCGTTAGGAAATATGTCTACTCCGAAAAGTGTATCTGCTTTGAAATATTTGGAAAAAGATACTCATCCTCAAGTGTCTCAAGCAGCAAGTATTTCTTTGCAACGTTTATTAGGGTAGGAGTCAGGAGTGAGGAGTTAAGAATCAGGAGAAATGGTAATTACAGAGGAAGATAGCTGCTCTGTTATAAGGGAGCATCATAATAGGAAAACCCTAACATTGATTGGTTTTCCCCACTCCCCCAC
>NZ_LGSU01001418.1 GCF_002260545.1 Hydrocoleum sp. CS-953
GAACCGCCAGTAGCAGTAGATGATAGCATTGTCACCCCCCCTGACACAGCAGTAACATTCAACATCACCAACAACGACAGTGATAGTGACGGGACAATAGACCCCAGCACAGTAGACCTAGACCCAAGTACACCAGAAGAAACAGAAACAACACGCACAGTAGAAGGAGAAGGAACTTACACAGTAGATGAGAGTGGCAACGTTACCTTCACTCCAGAAACAGGTTTTGTAGGCACAACAACACCAATAACCTACACAGTAGAAGATAACGAAGGGGCAACATCAAATCAAGCCAATATTAGTGTGAGGATAAATGATCCAGCAGCCAACGATGACACAGCAGAAACAAACGAAAACANCCAGTCACATTCAATATCACCGAAAATGACAGTGGCAGTGACAGCACAATAGACCCAAGCACAGTAGACCTAGACCCAGATACAGAGGGACGACAAACAACACGAACAGTAGACGGAGAAGGAACCTACACAGTAGATGAGGAAGGAAACATTACCTTCACCCCAGTAGCAGGTTTTGTAGGTACAACAACACCAATAAGCTACACAGTAGAAGACAACGAAGGCACAGTTTCCAATGAAGCCAATATTACAGTCACAGTCAACAACGTCAACGAACCCCCAGTAGCAGTAGATGATAGCATCGTTACCCCACCTGACACAGCAGTAACATTCAACATCACCAACAACGACAGTGATAGTGACGGGACAATAGACCCCAGCACAGTAGACCTAGACCCAGCAGACGGACGACAAACAACACGCACAGTAGACGGAGAAGGAACCTACACAGTAGATAATGAAGGAAACATCACCTTCACTCCAGAAACAGGTTTTGTAGGCACAACAACACCAATAACCTACACAGTAGAAGATAACGAAGAGGCAACATCAAATCAAGCAAATATNGTAGACCTAGACCCAGATACAGACGGACGACAAACAACACGCACAGTAAATAATGAAGGAACTTACACAGTAGATAATGAAGGAAATATCACCTTCACCCCAGTAGCAGGTTTTGTAGGTACAACAACACCAATAAGCTACACAGTAGAAGACAACGAAGGGGCAACTTCCAATGAAGCCAATATTACAGTCACAGTCAACAACGTCAACGAACCCCCAGTAGCAGTAAATGATAGTGTAGAAACAGACGAAGGAACTCCATTAACATTCAACATCACCAACAACGACAGTGATAGTGACGGGACAATAGACCCCAGCACAGTAGACCTAGACCCAGATACAGACGGACGACAAACAACACGCACAGTAAATAATGAAGGAACTTACACAGTNGTAGACCTAGACCCAGATACAGACGGACGACAAACAACACGCACAGTAAATAATGAAGGAACTTACACAGTAGATAATGAAGGAAATATTACCTTCACTCCAGAAGATGGTTTTGTAGGTACAACAACACCAATAAGCTACACAGTAGAAGACAACGAAGGGGCAACTTCCAATGAAGCCAATATTACAGTCACAGTTAATAACGTTCCAATTCCCGAAAATATACGGCCAGAAGCATTAGATGACAGTGCTGAAACCAATCAAGGAACCCCAGTAACCTTCAATATCACCAATAACGACAGCGATCGCGATGGGGAACTAGACCTGACAACAGTAGATCTAAACCCAAATTCAAAAGAAAAGGAAACAACACGAACAATAGCAGGAGAAGGAACCTACCAAGTAGACGATAGTGGCAACGTAACCTTTACTCCAGAAGCAGATTTTGTCGGCAACACATCTATCCGCTATATAGTGCAAGACAACGATGGAGGATTCTCAAATCAAGCCAAGATAACAGTCACAGTCAACAATGTTCCAACTCCGACTCCGACTCCAGACCCAACACAACCACCCGTAGATATTGACCTTTCATGTCCCCCTGCTCCAACTATAGAACTTGTAAATTTACCTGCTATGCCATCTATTGTTCTCAATTCAGGTGAGTCTGAACAGGTACAATTTGGTACTGAAGGTAATGACTTTATCTCCAGTAATGGATTCAATGAAGCTGTTGATGCTTTAGGTGGTAACGATACTATAGAAGGTATTGATGGTCCTGATATCTTGTTTGGCGGTGAAGGTGATGACTCAATTTTTGCCGACCGTGGTCAAGACTTTGTGAATGGCAAAGAAGACAATGATATCATCTTTGGAGGTAAGGAAGATGATAGTATTCGTGGAGGTAAAGGAGAAGATACAATCTGGGGTGATATAGGCAATGATATTATCTTAGGTGAAGATGGTGATGATATTCTTTGGGGTGGTACTACAGGTGGTACCGATAAAGACGTATTTGGTAGTGATACCATTGTCGGCGGTAGTGGTAACGACTCAATTAATGGCAACCGTGGTAATGACTTACTGAAAGGCGATCTAGGTTCTGATACCATTCGTGGTGGAAAAGAAAGCGATACTATGTTCGGAGGAGAAGGTGACGATATGCTTATGGGCGAAGACGGCGATGATTTTATTATTGCCGATCCCGTATCGAATTCTTCAGAAGCAGCTATTGGAGCAGATACCGTTTATGGAGGTTTGGGTAATGATGTCCTAGCAGCTAGTCGTGGTAACGATACTCTGTATGGAGGTGACGATGATGACTTCATGTATGGAGGTAAGGATAATGATTCAATGTTTGGAGAAGAAGGTAACGATACTATATTAGGACAGGAAGGAAATGACACAATTTTTGGTGGTGACGCGAATCTAATTGAGCTTGATCTATCAGGTCAAGATTTAATTGATGGTGGTGCAGGAGATGACTTCCTCAGTGGTAACCATGCTGCAGATACTATTATTAGTGGTACTGGTAATGATACGGCACGAGGTGGTAAAGGTGATGACAACCTATATGGTCGAGCTGGAGACGATGTTCTCTTTGGAGATGATGGTAATGACACCATTTGCGGAGATGAAGGAAATGACACCATATTTGGTAATGCTGATGATGATCTTCTCTTTGGTGATGATGGTGACGATATGCTAGATGGTGGGGAAGGTAACGATACATTAATTGGTGGTAGTGGTAGCGATCGCTTCGTCCTAAACCTAGATCAAGGAGCAGACCTCATTGCCGACTTCAATATTAATGAAGATTTGGTAGTTTTAGATGATGGGTTAGTTTTAGACCCACAACAGTTAACTATTCAAAACGTTGACAACAATACTCAAATATTCTTGGATAATCAACTTTTGGCTACCCTAGAAAATATTGTTATTAGCGAAGAACAAATCATAACTCAGTTAACTAATATCTAATCATTCTCTCATCTGATAACCACTAGATCGAGTATCATCCTAGAAATAGGAACACAATAATATTTATTGTGTTCCTATTCGTATAATTAGGGCTTGCTGAAAAAGTCTTTTATATCATGTCCGGTAGCATCGGTATTGTATAGCAAAGGTAGGGAACAGGAAACAGGGAACAGGGAACAGGATAGACCACAGTAGGGACGTTGCATGCAACGTCCCTACAAGGTTATCATTTTTTTATGTGGTTCATTGACCTGAAAATCACTGTAAATGATTACTGTGTAAGTTTTTCAGAATTAATCAGCAAACCCTATCAATTATCTATTATCNGTATAATTAGGGCTTGCTGAAAAAGTCTGTTATATCATGTCCGGTAGCATCGGTATTGTATAGCAAAGGTAGGGAACAGGAAACAGGGAACAGGGAACAGGATAGACCACAGTAGGGACGTTGCATGCAACGTCCCTACAAGGTTATCATTTTTTTATGTGGTTCATTGACCTGAAAATCACTGTAAATGATTACTGTGTAAGTTTTTCAGAATTAATCAGCAAACCCTATCAATTATCTATTATCCATTATTAATTATCCACACAGCTTTCTATCCTCCTCACTTACCTCAATATTAATCCGCAAATAATCCCTCACCCAATTACAAGCATACTCAAGTTTTTTCAGGGTACGAATTTCCTCTAAATCCCATAAAATTACTGCACGGTCATCGCTACCAGATACCAAAAATTTGCCATCAGCAGTAAAAGCAACACTCACAACTGATCCCTCATGGCCAGGTAAATTTTGCAGTAACTCCCCGTCTAGATTCCACAACTTCACCGTATTATCAACACCTCCTGTAGCAATAGTTTGATCATCAGGACTAAATGCGACTCTTGTTAATCCCCTGCTCTGACCGTTAATTGTTTTCACCAGAGTACCATCTAATTTCCAGAGTTTCAAAGTATCATCCCGACTGGCAGAGGCAATCAGATTTCCTTGAGGGTTGATTGCAACTCCCCAAATTCCACCCCCTTGATGGAGGCTAGTTAAAAGTGTGCTGTCTGTTTTCCATAATTTCACTGTTTCATCTTGACTTGCGGAGACAATAGTTTGACTATCTGGGGTAAATGCTAATTTCCAAATTTTCTCATTATGAGCAACAAAACTATGGAGCAGTTGACCCTCAATATTCCACACCTTAATTGTTTTGTCATCTCCTGCGGAGGCAATGGTTTGGCCATTAGGACTAATGGCGATCGCGGAAATTATAGCTTGATGTCCAGCCAATACTCGCATAGGTTGTGCTTGGGCAGTCTTAATATCCCCTATATCCCAAAGCTCAACTTTATTATTACTAACCATAGCAATGCTCTGTGAATCTGGAGCAAAAGCTACAGAGGAAATTACTTGGTCTGAATCGTTAATTTTTTGCAAAAATTTACCATCTTGTTGCCACAGCAGGAGTTTTCGACCGCCCACAGAAGCAATTAATTTTCCATTTGAACTTGTTGCTACATCCCATACTGTATCCTTATGTCCGTAAAGAGGTTTCAACAAATTTTTGTTTTTTCGCCATAACTTAACAGTACCATCATCACTAGCTGAAACTGCTATCAGACCATCACTGCTCAAAGCTACACCCCGAACTACTGCATTGTGTTCTCTTAAAGTTCTGAGCAAAGTTCCATCTGAGTGCCAAATTTTAATGGCATTATCATTACCACTGGTGGCAATGTATTCACCATTCTTATTACAATCAACTCCAATGATTACATCGTCTCCCTGGAAAGTTCTCACTAGAGTTCCATCTACCTGCCACAGTTTAGCCGTTTTGTCTGAACTCACTGACACTAGCAAATTTGTTTTCTCACAAAATGCCACATTCCAAACTGGTGCTTGATGTCCTTTGAGAATTTTCAGCAACTTGCCATTAATACTCCAGAGTTTCACTAAACCATCAACTCCTGCTGAAGCAACAATTTCACCTTGAGCATCAAACGCTACACTCGTAACCACTTGTTTATCTACTGTTAAAGTTGTCAACAAAGTACCATCTACTCTCCAAAGTTTAACAGTCCGATCGCCACTACCTGAAGCAATCATTTCACTATTGGGGCTAAAAGCAACTCCCCAGACGGGGGAATTATGTGCCTGAATATTCCGCAACAGTTTGCCATCAATACTCCACAACTTAACTGTGCCATCTAAACTTCCTGAAACCAGGAACTTATTATCTGAGCTAAAAGCAACGCGATATACTGTTGCTGAATGTTGGATGGTTTTGAGTAGTCTGCTGTTAGAGTGCCAAATTTTCACAGTTTTGTCTCCACTAGCAGTAGCAATTAATTTGCCATCTGAACTGATATCAACACTCAAAACAGTGGCTTGATGACCGATGAGGCGATTAAATTCATTAATTCCATAAACTGCTCTAGTTAAAGCTGTTTCTACTTGCTCTGTAGTTTTGTCATCCACTGCCCCCAAAGACTCCATTCGGCGTTTAGCTTTAATAGCTGCTATCATCGCATCTAACTGTTGATGGGAAGCTAACAAACCGTGAGAAGAGGCTGCTAATGCCCTAATTTCACTAATTCTCGCCTGTCGATATTGCCATAAGGCAACTATTCCTGTGCTTGTAGCAACAACCAAAGCACAACTGACAACGCCTAATATTAATTGTTGCAATTTAGCATTTTTCTGTTCAACTACTAATTTAGCTTCTACTTCTTTGAGTCGTGCTGCTTCTAATGTCTGTTGTACTTCTAATCTATCTATTTCTTCACTGATATTCAAAAATTGATAATCTAAATCACTTAAACTTTTACCTTTGCTCCATTTTTGAGCTTCTTTTAACGCTTTTCCCCGCAATAACCGAGAATTATCCGTTTGTTTAGAACTAATCCACAGATGGAAATTTTCTCCATAAGGACGTAGTTTATTTAATTGTTTTTTTACCCACTCAAGATTAAATACTTCTTGATAAATTCGGTTTTTTACTATTAGAAAATCATGGTTTTTGATGACTATCCCTGATAAAATTAGTTCGATTTCTTCTCTAGTATCATCTGTGGAAACTTGAAGATTTTCTAAGATTTGTTGATAAATTCCTAGTAATCTACCTGCCCGTTGTTCGTTCCGAAGAATCCGGTCTCTAATTGTTCTCAAATGTTCTGGTTCGTCTTGATATTCCCAGTTATCAATAATTTGGGATTTCACCAATGATTCTACCCAATATTTTTCCATGCCAGGGGTAATTATAATTTGTTTGTTTGGATTTGATAATGCTGTTATTTGGATTAAATAGCAAATTTTTTGGGTGAGGAATGGTTGCCCATTTGTCCAGGATAATATTTCTCTTAATACCGCTTCTGGGTTATCTGTATAAGTTTTAATTCCTTCCAAGAAAGGCTGTATTTCTGCCAGTTTAAAACCTGATATTTCTATGGATTTGCCAATATTAAATGGTGTGCGTTTTTTATCTGCAATTAAATCTGAGGGTGTAGCTACTCCAAAAATTGCAAATGTGAGACGGTTATATTCTGGGTCTATTGCACGTTGATTATAATAATAACGAATCAGAGCAAAAAAATCATCTACGGCAAAATCTAGACTAAGAATACTATCAATTTCATCGATAAATATGACAATATTTTGTTGGGGAAATTTTTCTTTGAGAAGTAATTCTATACAATAATTTAGACCCTGTAAACCAGAAATATCACCAAGGTCATGCCACCAAGATTTTAACTTGATTGTTTTGGATAATTTGTAGCTCCGCCACAATTCAGCCACTATTCCTTTATACCATTGAATCGGAGTAATATTTTGACCACCAATCAGAGTCATATCAATACTACTACAGCAAAATTCCTCTTGTTTAAGTTGATTTATAGTTCTGACTAGCAGAGAAGATTTTCCCATTTGTCTACTGTTTAAAACATAACAAAATTCTCCTTTTTTCAGCGCTCGATAAAGTTGAATATCGGCTTTTCTTTTGATATAGGTAGGGTGATTATTTGCCAGACTACCACCTACTTGATAGGAATACATTTTTCTCTTTTTTTATCTCTATAATTGTCAGCATTTATAGCAATTTCCAAAAGTAATGGTATACTTAGGGTTTGCTGAAAAAGGGGTAGGAGACAGGAGACAGGAGGAGCAAGGAATTTAGAGGAGGCAGGAGGAAGAATTATCCCTTGATTTTTCAGCCATGAGTCAACCCAAAATCCTAACTTTTTGAGCTTTAAGGAGCAAAAACCTTGTACTTTTTCAAGACCTAAAATGGCTAAAACCTTTACCTGTCAATGCTTTATAGTGCTACGCATTAAGGCTCTTGACATTTATCAATCCTAAAACCCTTTATTAGTCTACTATTCCCTATTCCCTATTCCCTATTCCCTAGCGCGTAGCGCTATAAAATTTAATCAGCCAGCCCTACTTAGTGGAAAGTAGGTAGGGACGTTGCATGCAACGTCCCTACAGGAGAGGTTAAAAGCAGGAAAAATAATTACTAACCGACTAATACTTGTCAAAAAAATACTTGAAATCTTGTTCAGTAATTAACAATTAATTATTATAGCAGTCCTATTTTATTTGTGTATAAAAACCTTAACGCTTTTAGGGAATAGGGAACAGGGAACAGGCTATAGTTTCAGGTTTTTTATCTACTTTTTAATTACCCGCAACCTATTTAGGATTGCTATAACTATTAATCATTCGGTAATATTCTCTTTTTAATTTAGTTGAATATCTCTATTTTATTTGTGGCAAAAATCTTACTGCTTTTTAGGTATGGAGGGAACACTTAACTGGCTGGAGTTTCAAGTTTTTTATCTACTTTTTAATTTATCACGACCTATTTAGGATTGCTATATCATGTCCGGTAGCATCAGTATTGTATAGAGAAGGCTTTAGTTATCTAGGAGAGAAGTAGTAAGAGAAGGAAAAATCTTGGATAAGGTAGATATTTCCCTAACTTTTACACAAACGATACCAACGGAAATGATATTAAATGATAAGTGTTAAACCGAAGATGATATTAGCTGATTCTAAAAAAATCAAATTTTTGCCATACAAAGCTAATATAAATCTCTGAAAAGAACTCAAACTTTCTCCTTTTTCTGCTGCAAATAACCTTCTAATAAATAATCACAACCAACAGTACGCATACTAACATTTTCTAACTCAAAAGCCTCCGTCATTTTAGTTAATCCTAAATCCCCTACAGGTGAAGTTCCCATTTCCCCACCAATAATTTTCGGAGCAATAAAAGCCCAGATTTTTTGCACCGCACCATCAGCGATCGCCTGAGCAGCTAAAGTTCCCCCACATTCCCAAAGAACAGAAAGAAATCCGCGATCGTACAAATTACCCATTACCACCCCTGGAGTTAAAGTAGAAGTTTCCACCACCTCCACCCCTTTTTGCCTCAAATACTCCTGAAATTCTTGATTAGAACCTACTTCCGTAAATACTAAAGTTTCAGCCTCACTAACATCCCACAAATTAGCCTCTGTAGGCAAATCTAAACTACGACTCATAACCACCCGCAAAGGATTATCATCTCGATCCCTACGACTCGTCAAAAATGGATTATCTCGCCGAACCGTATTACCCCCAATAATCACAGCATCACAAGCAACCCGTAACTTATGCACTTCACTCCGTGCTGACTGAGAAGTCACCCATGCACTATGACCTGTAGTAGTAGCAATTTTCCCATCAAGAGTCATCGCATACTTCAAAATTCCGAAAGGACGATGGTAAAGCATTCGGTGAATAAAAGCTTCATTCAGTTCCCGACATTCCGCCTCTAATACTCCCACCACTACTTCAATACCAGCATCCCGCAACCTTGCCACACCACCACTTGCAACCAGAGGATTAGGATCGATCATGCCAATAACCACCCTTGCTACACCTGCTCCAATTAAAGCTTCCGTACAAGGAGGCGTCCTTCCATAATGATTACATGGTTCTAAATTAACATAGGCAGTAGCACCTCTCGCCTTTTCCCCCGCCTCTCTGAGAGCAAAAACTTCTGCATGAGGACGACCAGCACCAGGATGAAACCCCTCACCCAGAATTTGGCCATTTTGAGTAATCGCACAACCCACCAAAGGATTAGGGGCCGTCTTTCCCAAACCACGTCGGGCAAGTTCTAGACAATGACCCATCATTAAGCGATCGAACTTATCTTGATTTTCACTCTCATCAAATTCCAACATCTTTAGATTTTTAGTTTCAAGTTAAACATTACCGAATTATTAATTATTAATAATTAAATAATTCTGGTTTAAAGCCTACCCTTGGATAGGGAAAAAAAAGTGCTCTTGAATTTCCTTATCTTCAATTCCCGTAAGGTTTTAACGGCTAGGTAATTATCAATTATCCATTATCAATTATCAATTAATGAAACATATCCAATAATAAAAAATAAAATCAATTATCGCGCAGAAATCATCAATTATTTTCCCCTACCCCTTAATTGCTATTTTCTTCTAAATTCTGAATTCTAAATTTTAACCTAATTATTTATAACTGTTCATCCAGCCATAATATTAACTACCCTTAAGACGGACCATTAATGTTTCATATCTAGACCTAGCTAAAGCACTATTTTCTACTCCTGTCTCAATATTCTGATTCTCCAGACTGTCTGGATATACCACCTCTGAATGCTTGCTAAAACGTGTAACAGTACCGCGTAATCTAGTCGATAAAAACTTAGTAACTGCTCGATAAAATCTGAGAGAAAATAATACATCCTGCTCTAATTTTTCATTTAACTTCTGTTTAGAAATTGATAGAACTAAACTATCCTCTATAGCTTTTACAGTAGCAGATGGTAAACGACCATCCACAAAAGACATTTCTCCCAAAACCTCACCAGCAGCGATAATTCCTATTTCTTTATCCCCAACCGCAGATAGATAAGCTTTCATTGTCCCATCCAACACAATATAAAGAGCATCAATTGGTTGGCCTTCATTAATTAATATAGTATTAGCAGTAATTTTTTCTTTACTACCATTAGCAATCATCCAATCAATGTCACGATCGCTTAATTCCCCTAAAATAGCTAGAACTTTGCTCATATTATATTTGCTTAAAAATATATAGTAACTTAACTTATATTTTAGTGGATATGAGACACTAAACCTGACAAAGTTTCTAGTTTCTATTTCACTGGCTAAAAATATTTTCCCTGTTACCTACTATGCGCAAAAAGTTTATATCTTGATTCACTAGATATCTATTAGACATCTCGAATAATAAAAAATAAAATCAATTATCCCACAGAAAATATCAATCCTTTCCCCTCCCAGGAAAGGTTAGGAGTAAGTCTCCCTGCTCCCGACTCCCTCTTTTCTGGAGGTGTCTACCAGATTTTTATTAGACATCTCGAATAATAAAAAATAGGCGTTGCTGGATAAAGGTATGATTTTACAGGAGTCACGAGTCACGAGNGGTTAGGAGTAAGTCTCCCTGCTCCCGACTCCCTCTTTTCTGGAGGTGTCTACCAGATTTTTATTAGACATCTCGAATAATAAAAAATAGGCGTTGCTGGATAAAGGTATGATTTTACAGGAGTCACGAGTCACGAGTCAGGAGCTAGAAAGGAGCTTTTTCCGCGCCTTAAAGAGGGAAAATAATAGGTCTGACTTACACCCCTATTTAGGAATTTCATACCATGTTTCAGCAACGCCAAAAAATAAAATCAATTATTTCCCCCTACTCCCTACTCTCTACTCTCTACTCCCTACTCCCTACTCCCTACTCCATATTTTCTACAGAATGACGTTTAACACTTTTCAAAAAAGCATCAACATCTTCATCACTCGTATTAAAATTAGTTACAAGTCGAATTATTGGCAAAGCCTCCTCCTGCCAAACATAAAACTGAAAACCATCAGCTCTCAAACCATTAACCACAGACTCAGGAATTTCTACAAAAATTTCATTCGCTTCCACAGGATGACACAACCTTACCAAAGGCAACTCTACCAAACCTTGGGCTAACTTAGTTGCCATCTCGTTAGCATTACTAGCATTTTTTAGCCATAAATTATCAGTAATATAAGCCTCCAACTGAGCAGACAAATATCGCATCTTCGAGAATAAATGACCACTACGTTTGCGACGATAAGCAAATGTTTTTGCCAAATCTTGATTAAAAAAGATTACCGCCTCTGCTGCCATTGCTCCATTTTTAGTTGCACCCAAACAAAGCACATCTACCCCCGCTCGCCAAGTTATATCTGCTGGCGCACAGTCTAAGCTAGCAACAGCATTAGCAAAACGCGCCCCATCCATATGCAGATATAAATTATGAGCATGAATTATTTTAGCAATTTCACATATCTCTTCAGGCAAATATACTGTTCCCGCTTCCGTCGCTTGGGTAATACTAACCGCAGCAGGTTGAACATGATGTACTACACCTGCACCCGCCTTTTCTAGTGTTTTACTCAACTCAGAAGGATGAATTTGAGCATCTTTACCATTGAGTGTCACCAACTTCGCACCACCTGTATAAAATTCTGGAGCACCACATTCATCCACATTAATATGAGATTCAGCATGACAATAAATAGCTCCATAACCTGGAGCGATCGCCGATAAAGCCAGAGCATTAGCAGCAGAACCCGTAACAACAGGGAAAACTGTCACAAGAGTTTCAAAAATTGATGAAAATTTAGCTTCTAACCGTTGAGTGTATTTATCTGCACCATAAGGCATCATATCTCCTTCATTAGCAGCGATCAGAGCAGCCATAATTTCTGGGCACNACAATAAATAGCTCCATAACCTGGAGCGATCGCCGATAAAGCCAGAGCATTAGCAGCAGAACCCGTAACAACAGGGAAAACTGTCACAAGAGTTTCAAAAATTGATGAAAATTTAGCTTCTAACCGTTGAGTGTATTTATCTGCACCATAAGGCATCATATCTCCTTCATTAGCAGCGATCAGAGCAGCCATAATTTCTGGGCACACCTCAGTCACATTATCACTACAAAAATTCATAATTCCTATATTTTTAAATTTATCTAAAACACTCTACCAGTATGGAACACTTCCACCATCTTTGTATTTTTTAGTAGGACAGTTTTTCCTACTGAACACCAAGTCCAAATATAATGAAGTTATATCAATTCACTTTCAAGATGTCACAAATAGTTTCTAGTTTCAAACTTAAGATATGAAATAATTTCCTGAAATTACTGTGTCATCAAAGTTTCGAGTCTATAAAATCTTAATACATGATTTTTGTAGGGGCGTTTTCCTGACGGAATGCTCCGCAAACATGTCGCGTAGCGTTAACGCGCGTTGTGCGTTAGCTAAATAGCCATTTGCCC
>NZ_LGSU01001419.1 GCF_002260545.1 Hydrocoleum sp. CS-953
CCTTTAACTAGGACTCGATCTAAAAATCGAATTTGATATTGATCTGGATCTGCTAAATTAGTAAATACTGCTTCACTAATTATAATAGAAACTCCATAAAATTTTGTTAGTCCTTCTAAACGAGAAGTTAAGTTGACGTTATCAGAAAAAGCATCACCTTGCATTCTGGCTTTTTCTCCTACCATCCCTACCATCATTTGTCCAAAATGAATTCCAATTCCCACTTTTATTGCTTTATAACCTTGACTTTTTCTAATAAAATTATATTCTCCAACTTCTTTAATTTTAGCAATACCAGCCTTGACTGCATCATCTGCTCCATTGGGAAATACAGCCATCATTCCATCTCCTAAATATTTGACTATAAATCCATAATTATCTCTAACTTTTGGACTTACACGCCCTAAATATGAATTAACAAAATTAAAGTTTTCTTGGGGAGTCATTGTTTCTGAAAGAGCGGTAAAAGAGCGAATATCAGAAAACATTACTGCCATTTCTTTACTGACATGGTTGCCTAATTCAACATCAATTATGGAGTCTTTGCTGAGAAATTTGAGAAATTCATGGGGAACAAATCGACTATAGGAATTGTTAATTTGAGATAATCTAAGATGAGTTTTTAATCTTGCCATTAGTTCATTTTTAGAGATAGGTTTTGTCAGATAATCATTAGCACCAGCATTTAATCCTTCGACCAGATCGTAGACTTGATTTTTAGCAGTTAACATCAGAATTGGTAATTCACTGGGTAAGAAATTTTGACGTAATTTTTGGGTGACTTCATAACCAGTCATTTTGGGCATCATTACGTCTAATAAAATTACATCTGGCTGGCAACCTTGCTCAATTATTTTTAATGCTTCTATGCCATCCATTGCCTGAACTATGGAATAATTTTGTAGGGATAAAATATTCACAAGAACCTGTAAGTTTACTGGTTCATCATCAACAATCATAATTTTAAATTTTGGCGCTGTTTCTGATCTTTCTTTTCCATTATTTATTGATTCTCCTTCAGTAGAGAAGACAGTTTCTTTCTCCCTAGTTAATACTATCTGATTATTCTGAGTAATTCCAGGTATATGAGAGTTCTTACTAACAGCAACTTCTGTAGATATTGGCATAGTAAAAGTAAATTTAGAACCGATGCCTATTTGAGATTTTACCCAAATTTTTCCCCCATGCAATTCCACAAGTTTTTTAGTCACTGCTAAACCTAAACCTGTACCTCCATATTCACGAGCTGTGGAACCATCAGCTTGTTCAAATGATGCAAATATTCTGTCTAAATTATCTTCAGCAATGCCAATACCTGTATCAGAAATAGTAATTGCTAATTGTTGGTTTTCTCGAATGGGATGTTGATTATTTAATTGTGAGTTTTGTTGTTGATTAATAATCTCTGTAGATATTTCTACTCTCCCAGATTCCGTAAATTTTATTCCATTACCAATCAGGTTATATAAAATTTGATGTAAGCGGTTTTCATCAGCATAAACTGGAGGTAAGTCAGCCGTAATAGAGTTAACTAACTCTAAATTTTTAGTCCCGACTAAAGATTGACAAATAGTGACAACTACTTCTGTTATTTCTCTAATTCCTACAGGTTTTAACTGCAATTCTAAATTTTGATGTTTCAGTTTGGAAAAATCAAGAATATCATTGACTAAATCTGTAAGTCTATGACCACTTTGAGCAATCATTAATAAATTTTTTTGCTGAATTTCTGATAGTTTTCCCGTTGCTCCATCTAACATTGATTCAGCAATTCCAATCATACCATTTAGAGGAGTACGAAGTTCGTGAGAAGTATTTGCTAAAAATTCATCCTTGAGTTTATCTAAACGTTTAAGTTCAGAATTTTTTGTTTCTAGACTGTGAAATGATTCTTGTAATTGCACAGCCATAGTATTAAATGAATGGGCTAATTCTCCTAGTTCATCAGAGTGTTGAACTTCTACTTTTTGTTGCCAATTTCCTTTAGCAAAACTTTTAGCAGCTTTATTTAATCTTAGAATTGGTCTAATTACCCACCGAGAAGTTAAAATTCCACCAGTTATTGCTAATCCTAATGCACCTAAACATAATAAAATTGTATTGCGTCTTTGAATATAAATTTCCTCCATAAAATCGGCTTCTGGAACTACTACTACAATCAACCAATCAATACCAATACCATATTTTACAGGTTTAATTTCTAGGAAATTTCGTTGACTATTAAATTCAAAACTTAATTGTTTACTTTGATTTATATTAGTTAGACCTAAGAATCTTTTCTGTAAGTATTGAGCAGCAGCTTTAATTAATGGTTCACTACTTTCTGAAGATTTCAATCTTTGTAATTTTTTGCCATTAGCTTGAGTCGTAAATAGCACTTCTGAAGTAGAGGTAGCTACCATTAATCCAGAACGTTCGACGATGAATATTTCACCCGATTTACCAATTTTTAAATTCTGTAGAAAATTGCTGATCTTGTCTAAGCTTAAATCAACTGAAAGTACCCCCTGACGAATACTTTTTTGGTCATAGTAAGGTAGTACATGAGCAATTCCTAAATTACTTATTGAACCATCTCCATTAATCCAGGGGTATATTTTACTCCAGGTTGGTATACCTCTTTTTACAGCAGCTTGATACCAAGGTCTTGTTATTGGATNATTCTGTAGAAAATTGCTGATCTTGTCTAAGCTTAAATCAACTGAAAGTACCCCCTGACGAATACTTTTTTGGTCATAGTAAGGTAGTACATGAGCAATTCCTAAATTACTTATTGAACCATCTCCATTAATCCAGGGGTATATTTTACTCCAGGTTGGTATACCTCTTTTTACAGCAGCTTGATACCAAGGTCTTGTTATTGGATTATAATCATATTCTCCTGTTGGTAGTCTGGCTATATTACCTTGATTATCTAAGGGATATTTTTGTAGTTTTCTATTACTAAATTCATCACTAATTCCCAGCTCAAAATTATTTTCATCTAATCTCAATATCCAGATTACTTCTCCTTTCTCACTGCCAAAACCAATGCTACTTACTTGATTAAATAGTTGGGTTTGTTGAAATAGGTATGGTCGCCAACTAATTAAATTGTCGATGTCTAAGTTATTCAAAAGAAGAGCATCTCTATTAATTTGATTAATAATTGGAGGAGTTTTGAGATAATTTTTTAGATGTTGATCGACACGGGTAGTTACTTCACTGAGTAACTGACTAGCAACATTATTAACTGCTTTTTGTCCATTGCGTAATGAGAGCCATCCTGTTAAACCTACAGCAACCATAATTTGCAGGACTATAGGTAACACAAAAACTATCCTTAGAGAAGTTTTTCGATCTTTTACTTCTTTTGATTTATCTGAATATTCAGTTGGCATAATTCATTAATGGATAATGGATAATGGATAATTGATAATTGATAATTGATAATGGATAATTGATAATTACCTCTGCTTAAAACCGTAACGTAATTGAATATAAGGAAATATCCTAGCACTTTTTTTCTGTTGAAATAGAAGGCTTTATACCTTTATTGATAATGGGTAATGGATAATTCTTTTAAGGAAAACCAAGAAGATTGAATATAAGGAAATATCCTCAGCAGTTTTTCTCTTGAAATAGAAGGCTTTATACCTTGATTTTTCGGTAAATTTACCCTGATGTTACTATATAGCAATCAGGAATGAGATGTGAGAAAAACTGTAGGGGTTTGGTTTCCAAATTCCATTATGTTGACTAGGGTTTGGTGACCAAACCCCTACGATAAATCTTACAACCTATTTAGGATTGCTATAATTTTTCAAGAAAATGACTTATGCCTTATTTAAAAANAAACTCTACCATTAGAGTCAGAGTCTTTTAATGGCAACTTTTTCATTGATATTAGTCGGACTTTCAATCCTCAAAATCTTTCTATTCCCAAAATACCTACGAAAAATTTAGAACAAGAGGGAAAAATGCGAATATTGATTATGGGTGGCACCCGATTCATTGGGGTATATTTAACTAAAATTTTGGTGGAGCAAGGGCATGAAGTTGTGTTATTTAATCGTGGAAATAAACCTGCTCCAGTCTCAGGAATAACAGAAATTCATGGTGATAGAACCGATGCTAGCCAACTCAAAGAAAAATTAGCATCCGAAAAATTTGATGCTGTTTTTGACAATAATGGACGAAAATTAACTGATACAAAACCTCTGGCAGAAATCTTTAAAGGTCAAGTCAAACATTTCGTTTATATGAGTTCTGCTGGAGTTTATTTAAAGTCTGACCAAATGCCTCATATTGAGGGAGATGCTACAGATCCAAAAAGTCGTCATTTAGGAAAATATGAAACAGAAACAGAATTAGCAAATCAAGGTTTACCCTGGACTTCAATTCGCCCGACTTATATCTACGGACCACAAAATTATAATGATTTAGAAGCGTGGTTTTTTGACAGAATTGTACGCGATCGCCCGATTCCAATTCCTGGTAATGGACTTCATATTACTCAATTAGGTCATGTCAAAGATTTAGCAATGGCAATGGCAAATGTTTTAGGAAATGAAAAAGCAATTGGGCAAATTTATAATATTTCTGGAGAGCGTTTTGTCACTTTTGATGGTTTAGCTCGCGCCTGTGCTGAAGCTGCTGGAAAATCTCCTGATTCTATTAAATTAGTACATTATAATCCAAAAGATTTCGACTTTGGAAAAAAGAAAGCTTTTCCATTACGACTTCAACATTTTTTTGCCAGTGTAAATAAGGGAATGATGGAATTAAATTGGCAGCCAGAATATGATTTAATTTCCGGTTTGAAAGATTCATTGGAAAATGATTTTATTGCCTCCGGTCGTGACAAAGCAGAGGTAGATTTTTCAGTTGATGATAAAATTTTGAAAGTATAAGGTAAGCATTTTCTGCGGGATGCTGCGCAAACAGCTATTAGCAGTCACAAAGTAGGGACGTTGCATGCAACGTCCCTACGGAATTCTCATTTTTTTTAATACGGTTCATTGACCTGAAAACTGTTGTAATATAATGATTAAACTTCAACTATCCAATAAAATTCTAACTACTAAAGAATCAAGCATTCCCCAACGTTAAACTCACGGCTAACCAAATTCTACAACCTAAATAGGATTGCTATATCATAAAATCAGCCTATAAAACTTAATGGTGAACCAGTATGGTAAAAAAACTAACTACTGATACCAAACCAGAAATAATTTACTCAGACAGTGACGGTCAACCAATGGCAGATAATACGAAACAGTTTCGCTGGATAGTTACGATCAAAGAAAACCTGGAAATTGTATAGCGCTACGCGCTAGGGAATAGGGAATAGGGAATAGGGAATAGGGAATAGTAAACTGTCAAAGGGTTTTCCTAGGTCATGCTGCGCAAACAAGATTTAGAAATGTCAAGAGCCTTAANGGGAATAGTAAACTGTCAAAGGGTTTTCCTAGGTCATGCTGCGCAAACAAGATTTAGAAATGTCAAGAGCCTTAATGCGTAGCGCTATATTTGCTGAAGTTGCTGATGTATTTGTGGCTGGAGACTTCCTGTGGTATCCCGTCCAAGGCAATAATAAAATTCGTATTGCTCCCGATATTATGGTTGTTTTTGGCAGACCAAAAGGCGAACGCGGTTCTTATAAACAGTGGGAAGAAGAAAATATTGCCCCCCAGGTAGTATTTGAGATTTTGTCACCAGGAAACCGCCCTCAAGAGATGATGAAAAAACTGCTGTTTTATCAAAATTATGGAGTTGAAGAATACTATGTTTATGACCCCGATAATATAGATTTTACAGGTTCAATTAAAGTGGGGGAACGTTTAGAAACAATAGAAGAAGAAGAAATAAATGGTTGGGTTAGTCCCCGTTTAGGTATCCGCTTTCAACTGACAACAGAAACTTTGGAAATATACAGACCTGACGGGCGCAAGTTTATGACTCCTGTAGAATTAGACCAACTAAGGAAGCAGGAGCAACAACGCGCTGACCAGGAGAAATTGCGGGCTGACCAACAACAGCAACGTGCTGATCGACTAGCAGAGTTACTCCGGGAAAGAGGTATCGATCCTGATGAATTATTGTAGTGGACTGTTTCAGCTAAAATAGTGCAACAGTAGGGGCGGGTTTTAGTTGCAATTTTCATGGTCACACTAAGATTAAATAAACTCGCTCTAATCCACAAAAATTGATCGGGAGTCAGAATGAAGAAGGAATAAGGAGACAGAATGAGGAGAGAGTCTGCTAAAAGTTTTCAAGATTTGATAGTTTGGCAAACAGCGCATCTAAAGAATTTTCTGGCTTATCGTACAACTATCTTAACACTACTTGAGAAAAATTGAACAATTACTGTTGATTCCTATAAAAATTATTAAGCAAGAGATTACATACATCGAAAAGTAGCTATATTAGCTATACAGGCTTAGTCAAGCTAGCCTTTAAAATTAACTTTTGTAAACTATTAATTTATGGCTGTTCAATCAGGTTCAGGCGAACTTAACGTTGACGATATTATTTTTCCGGCTCCCCCCCCCCAGAAATCCCACGGGTTTCTCTCGTGCGGATGAATGGGATATCACTTTTGATGGAGTTCTAGTTAACGAACTTGCAACTATTGCTTTAACAAGTAACGATAACATTTTTGACTCTTTTTTACAAGTTATCAATGCTGATACAGGTGAAGTTATTGACTTTAATGATGACATAAATTTCCCAGACAACAAGAATTCACAACTCGACTTTTCTATAGATAGAAATATCAACTACAGAATTCGGGTTAGTAGCTTTCGTCCTATAAATTTAGATATTAATAACCCTTATGAGTTAGTTGTAAGAACTGACCAGGGAGATGACAATACAATTACTTTAACTGAGCGCAGCAGTGCATTTGCAAATCCACAAACTGGAACTTTGCTCAATGTAGAAGGTCAATTAAATGCTGATGATTTTATCTTTCCAGTAGGTATGGGGTTTACTCCAGCCGATGAATTTGAAATTAGTGCAACAGCAGTGGGTCCAACTATTAATGTGGCCTTAACCAATATTGAGGCAGACGAAAACAATACTTCGGGTTTTAGCCCACAGGTAGAAGTTGTTAATGCTGACAACGGCAGTATTGTTGCACCAGCAGGTACTTCTACTAGCTTTACATTACCAGGAGGTAATCCCAACCTAAGAGTTCGCGTTACTAACACCACTCCTACTTCAATTGACTCATTGGGTAATTATACCCTCCAAGCGAATATAGTGGGTGGAGGTGAAGTTACGCTAACTCCCCGCGTGATTGACGATAGTATGATTACTCCTGATGGTGGTGGAACCGATCCAGGAAATCTTATCGTTTCTATTAACAGCCCTCAAGCCGACGACACCCTTCCAGGAAACCCTGTTGCTGGCGTAGAAGAAAACGCTGTCAATGAATTCGACGATGGTAGCGTCTACTTATTTAGCAATGATGACGATGTAGAAACTGTCCCCGAAGGCCAGACTGATATTCTAGCTCTTTCTGGGAATGACCGAATTACAGGCCGAGATAGTGCAGAACAAATTATTGGCAACAGAGGAGCCGATAGTCTTTTCGGTGAAGAAGGAGCAGATATTCTATGGGGTGGTAGAGGTTCTGATAGTCTAGATGGAGGAGATGGTAGCGACAGCCTCTCAGGCAATAATAACAACGACACCTTCGTTGGTGGAAGTGGCAATGATGTTATCTTCGGAGGCAGAGAAAATGATGTTTTATTAGGTGGAGTTGGCAATGATACATTATCAGGGGACAGAGGGCAAGACATATTAACTGGTGGAGATGGAGCTGATGTGTTTGTAGTGTCTGGTACTTCTGTTTCTCCAACTAATGAACAAGATGCGGATGTCATAGTAGACTTTGAGCCAGGTGTTGATAAAATCATGCTTCCAGCCAACGTTGCAGCATCTAACCTCAACTTAACTTCTGTGGAACTAGAATTAGATAACCAAGCAACAGCATCATCAACACTAATTGAATTGAATGGTTCATTTTTGGGTATTGTTCAAAACATACAACCTGACGCACTTAATCTTAATGCTGACTTTATTCCAGATAGTCTGAGCGATCTTATTTTTTAAGCACGCCAAACCCAGACAAAAGGGAGAAATACAACAACGGATAAATTGCGAAAACTATATTCTGAATAGCTTAAAAATAGGAAAAAGGAATGCCTAGTATGGGAGCATCTTGCTCCCACTCCTATGTCTGATAACTACACCGCTTGCAATGGAAGTGTTATAAGAAACCGGGTTGATGGGAGCATAGATGTCAGTATAGTAGAGCATTTCAGATAAACCCGGTTTCTGTGGTTTTTTAAACCGATAATACCGGAGTTGATATTATAACACAAATAATTACAATGAACTACCATTACAATATACCTTTATATCCTCTCTTCTTGCTCCTAACTCCTACAAAACAACAGCACTTTCTAACATTTTAATTGTACCGCGACTTGCATCAATTTCCACCTCTACTCCTAATGGTACTGTAAACTTATCCCGAATATGACCGATCGCCGTACCATACCAAGCGGGAATACCGAGAGGTCGAATATGATCTAACAAAACCTGCCATAAAGTTAACGTGGGAAAATTATCCTCTTCATCCAGACATCGAGTACATCTGGCAAACACAAAACCATTCAACTGTTGCAAAATGCCAGCTAAACTCAAATGAGTCAACATTCGATCTACCCGATAAACATCCTCTCTGATATCCTCGACAAACAAAATTTTCCCTCGCCAGTCTGGCAAAAAATTCGACCCCACCATCGCCGTTAACACGGACAAATTCCCCCCCACCAGTCGCCCCCGCGCTTTTCCACTTGTAATAGTTTCCACAATATTCGGGGGCGGTTGCAAGGTCATCGCTTTTCCTTCAAACAATATACTTTTGAGATAACCAACAGAAAATTTATTCCAGGTAGATGTACCAAAGGGTCCGTGAAATGTCACCAAACCACTGCGAGCATATATTGCCAATAACAGAGCAGTAATATCACTATAACCGATGATAATTTTGGGATTTTTCCGAATTAAGTCATAGTCTAATAATGGCAAGATGCGACTACTACCCCAACCACCTGTGGTTGTCACCAATGCTTTTACCTCGTCATCGGCAAACATGGCATTAATATCTGCAGCGCGATCTATATCTTTACCTGCTAAATATCCATATCGATCTAGAGCGTGGGTGGCAACTTTTACTTTTAATTTTTGTTGCCCTAAAACTAAATTGACGTATTTGAGTTCATGTTTAAAAATCATGCTAGCAGGACTAACTACTGCTACAGTATCGCCAACTTTAAGGCGGGATGGTTTGAGGATGGGTTGGGGCGATAAACGCTTATTGGCAGCAGTAAGTTGGGTTGCCAATAAACTTAGACCTAATAATTTTAAAAAGTGACGGCGATCGCTCATCATTAAAGTAGGAATAAAAAAGCATAAATTTATTGATTATATTCTATAGGAAAAGGTGACAATAAAACGACTATTTTTACTAATCATAATTGGCAAAAGTTGCTGAAAAATTTCAAATATGTTGGTTTAAGGAGGGGGGATTTATGAATTATTCCTACTTCTATTATTTGTAATATTCTTTGATAAATTAGCTCTAATACAATTGTCAAAAAAAAATTAAAATTTTTCCATTCTGGGGCAGTAGGTAGGGATGTTACATTCAACGTCCCTACTCCCTCTTTTCTAATGATAAGATAGTAAATATAGCAATCGTAAATAGGTTGTAAGATTTGACCGTAGGGGTTTGGTTTCCAAATCCCTTTTTTCCCTGGGCTTGGAGACCAAAACTCTACAGTTTTTTCTCATATCTCATTCCTGATTGCTATAATTAATTAATTTATTTAGATATTGAAATGTCTGAAAATAATTCTCTGATTAATCAAACTCTAAGACAACATTACAAAATTATCGAACAATTAGGTTGCGGGGGTGGCTTTGGAGAAACTTATATTGCTGAAGATATAGATATACCAGAAAATCCTAAACCTCGGTGTGTTGTTAAACGACTCAAACCAACAATTAAGCATCAACAAGTCCAGAGATTATTTCAACAAGAAGGTGAAATTCTTAACCGACTTGGAAAATCTGATAAAATTCCTACTTTATATGCTTATTTTGAACATAATCAAGAATTTTATTTAGTTCAAGAACTAATCATAGGTCACGATTTAAACGAAGAAATAAATCAGCCTTGGAGTGAAACAAAAGTCAAAAAATTCTTATCAGACATTTTAGAAGTTTTGGCATTTGTACATCAAAATGGGGTGATTCATCGGGATATTAAACCAGGGAATATTATGAGGCGAGATAAAGATGAAAATTTAATGTTAATTGACTTTGGTGCAGTTAAAGAAGTGAGTAATATAGTTGTTAATTCTCTAGGACAACCTAGTAGTACAATTGCTGTGGGTACTCCTGGTTATATGCCTGTGGAACAAGCTCAAGGTAGACCACAATTTGCTAGTGATATTTATGCAGTTGGTATTACTGCAATTCAAGCTTTGACAGGAGTTACACCAAGGAATTTTATCCAAGATGAATTGGGGGAAATAGACCTGCAAAAATTAGCTCCTAATATAAGTGAAAATCTGGCTAATTTGTTAACAAAAATGGTTAGGGTTAATTGGAAACAGCGTTACTCTGATGCAGCAGTAGCTTTGCAGGTTTTGCGGGGAAATATTGATCCTATTTCTGAGATGTTTAATTGGATTTTATTAAAAGCAATTATTGGTTTGGTTAGTCAGGATATAAGTTGTGATTTTAATATTTTTCAAAGTAGTCTTGAATCTTTTATTGAGCGCCTCCGCCAAAATAATACTTCTGTGAATTATGAACTATATAAAGTTACGAGTAAATCTTTACTAAAAGCACAGGAAAAAATTGTTATTGAATATAGAAATCAGGTAGGAGGTTCTTTTCCCACACTTATTCAATATTCACCATTTCACTCTCAGGAACAACGGGAAACTTTAGGTTGGATTAATCAAAAATTATCTAAGTTAAGAAGTCAGCTAAAAAATCTAAATCAAGCAGAATCTCTGACAAGTTTTACAGAAGATATTAGTTGTTTATTAATTCCCTTGCCTCCAGCAGATAAAATTCCTGATTTATGCCAAAGATTTATCCAAGTATTACTTCAAGGAAATGAACCAGATGAGTATTTAGAAAAACTTCAAGATAATGTGAATGGGTTATTAAACTTAGTGGCGATTAATTTTATTCAAGAAATGCAGCAAAATCAGTTAGTCAAAGAAATCTTTGAGTCTGATTTTTTAGGGATAATTAATCAACAACTACCATCAACTAAATTCACCTTAGAAGACTTAGAGAATTCTCTGCAAAAAGTTAGACTAGAATTAACTGACTTCAGTACACAGCAAGAACAATGTCAAACAATTATAATATCACCACCTATTAATTGCGATATTACACAACCAGGCAATTCACAAATAAATAATCAAGATATTGATTTATCCTCTAATAATTTGACTTTTAAACAAGACCAAAACTCAAGTAAACAAGAGTTACTATTAGATACTCCTTCTGGTCAAGTAGCACTTAATTCTCCTTTTTATATAGAGCGTTTACCCATAGAATCAGAGTGTTATGAAACTATTCTAAATCCAGGAGCATTAATTCGAGTAAAGGCACCCCGACAGATGGGAAAAACTTCTTTAATGAGTCGAATTTTGAATTATGCTGAACACCAAGGATATCGGAAAGCTTGTTTAAATTTTCAGTCAGCAGATGAAGAATTTCTGACTAATCTCGATTTATTTTTACAGTGGTTTTGTGCCAGTATTACTAATGAACTTAGTCTCGAAGAAAAATTGTCTGAATATTGGCAAGGAGTATTAGGGAGTAAAAACAAATGTACAAATTATTTTCAAAGATATCTACTCTCAGAAATTTCTACTCCTGTAGCTTTAGGGTTAGATGAAGTAGACCAAGTTTTTCAACATCCAGAAATTGCAACTTCCTTTTTTGCCTTGCTCAGAACTTGGCATGAACGTGGCAAAAATGAGGCAGTATGGCAAAATTTAAGGTTAGTCATTGTACATTCTAAAGAAGTCTATATTCCCCTAAATATTAATCAGTCACCTTTTAATGTTGGTTTACCTATAGAATTACGAGAACTTAACTCGGCAGAAGTAGAAAATTTGGTAAAATTACATCATTTAGAATTGTCTTCAGAACAGATAAAAGAATTAATGGTAATGGTAGGAGGACATCCTTATTTAGTCCGTCAAGCTCTCTATCATATTGCCCGGAAAAAAATCACTTTAGAAAAACTATTACAGGTCGCTCCCACAGAAGAAGGCCCCTATTGCGACCACCTGCGTCGCCACTTAAATAATCTTGAAGAAAATCCAGAATTATTAACAGCAATTAAACAAATTATTGCTGTAGATTATCCTGTACCTATAGGCACAAAAGAAGGTTTTAAATTACGCAGTATGGGATTAGTAAAATTTCAAGGCAATTCAGTCATGCCTCTATGTGAATTGTATCGGAGATATTTTAGCGATCGCCTGTAAACCTAAACTTGAAAATCTTAAATTTGCATTTTATCCTGTTTGAAGTCTATAAATAATGTATTGACCAAGTAATTATTTACTATAAAT
>NZ_LGSU01000142.1 GCF_002260545.1 Hydrocoleum sp. CS-953
GTTATTAATCACAATAATCCAAATAGCCCTAACGCTCAATTTACTCCTGAACTACTGTCTAATGGCAACTATGGTCTCAAGAATACAGAAAAATATGTCCGAAAACTATCATTTTTTCCTTTTTTCCTTTTTTTTCAATATTTACACCTTCTATCCGAGATAACTAGCTTTCTTGCTCCTCCCTTCTCTCCGAGATAACTAAATATTTCTTCCTTCTTCCTTCTTCCTTCTTCCTTCTTCCTTCTTTTATATTCCTGATAAAAATGGTTTAGCTAAGAATAAACTACAGATTGATTTAGCATCTACAAATTCTCCCTCAAAAATAGCTTTTTCTAATTCTTGAGGAGTCATTAAAACTGTTTCCATATCTTCATCAATATCTTGTGCCGGAGGATTTTCTAACTTCTCCAAATCTTCTGCCAAAAAAGCATAAATAAATTCATCTGAGTATCCGGGAGCAAGAGGAAACTCTCCTAACTTTTGCCATTTATTTGCTCGATAACCTGTTTCTTCTTCTATTTCTCGTTTAACAGTCTCAGCAGGATTTTCATTTTCCTCTATCGTACCTGCGGGAAATTCTAAAAGTCTACCTTGAACAGCAAATCTATATTGTTTTACTAATACTAATTTTCCATCTGAAGTAACAGGAATACATAAAGCTCCTCCCGGATGACGGATACATTCCCAGTCTCCTTCAACTCCATTAGGTAGACGCAGATAGTTAACATCAAAGTTAAATTTTCTGCCTTTATATAAGAGACGTTGTTTAATAATTTCAGGTGGTTCTTGATTTGACATAAAATATAATAAACTAAGTTTTAACTATAATATCATCTACAGGTTAAATGGTTAAAGTTGATAATTATAGATACTCTCTATAATTTAATTTATTTTTTATTTATCCATAAATCAAGAAAATTATATTATGCGGAATCGCCGAAATTTNCAAAGTTAAATTTTCTGCCTTTATATAAGAGACGTTGTTTAATAATTTCAGGTGGTTCTTGATTTGACATAAAATATAATAAACTAAGTTTTAACTATAATATCATCTACAGGTTAAATGGTTAAAGTTGATAATTATAGATACTCTCTATAATTTAATTTATTTTTTATTTATCCATAAATCAAGAAAATTATATTATGAGGAATCGCCGAAATTTTATAAAATCTTTAGGTGTAGCAGGACTTGGTTTAAGTGGCAGTTTATTGTTGCACAAAGATATTGCGAGGACAAAAAAAATAAATATTAGTAATCCCTCAGAAAATACTTTTACATTTGAAACCTTTAAGATCGATATGAGAGGTAATAAAATTAAAATTCAACGTCTAAAAGTGCCTTTTATTAAAGAGTATTTAGATGGTGAAATATTTATAGAAATGGTATCAATTCCCAATGGTACTTTTCAGATGGGTTCTCCAGAAACTGAGGCTAAAAGATTGCCAAATGAAAGTCCTCAACATCAAGTTACTATTACCTCATTTTTTATGAGTAAATATCCGATAAATCAAGAACAATGGCAAATTGTAGCATCAAAATTTCCCAAAATAAATATACCTTTAAATCCTAATATATCTAAATTTAAAGGTAAATATTTACCAGTAGAAAGTATATCATGGTATGAAGCTAGTGAATTTTGTGCCAGAGTGTCTCAAAAAACAGCTAAAAACTATCGTTTACCTAGTGAATCAGAATGGGAATATGCCTGTCGTGCAAATACAAATACTCCTTTTTATTTTGGTGAAACAATTACAACTAATCTAGCTAATTATAATGGAAATTCTAATTATGGAGAAATTTCCACAGGAGTATGGCGTGGTCAAACTACACAAGTTGATAGCTTCCCAGGGAATGCTTTTGGTTTATATGATATGCACGGAAATGTTTGGGAATGGTGTGCTGATGATTGGCATAGTAATTACAATTTTGCACCATCAGACGGCATTATTTGGAAATCTGAATCAAAAAGTTTATATAAAGTTTTAAGGGGAGGTTCTTGGAATATTGGTGCAAGGCGTTGTCGTAGTGCTTCTCGTTATGCTTTAATTCCTGATAGTAAGGATAATTTTTTAGGATTTCGGGTAGTTTATTGAAGAATTTTGTAGATTCCAAATAATGTTTTTAGGTTGAAGGTTTTAGATCAAATTTTATCTATAAGCTATAGTATATTTCTTAACACTGAAATTTTTTTATAGCGTAGGGATAATATCAATTATGAAAGAGTTACCTGAGAATCAAACAAAGATATTTACTAAAATAATATGG
>NZ_LGSU01001420.1 GCF_002260545.1 Hydrocoleum sp. CS-953
CTCCTGGATCTATCTGACCATTACCATCAATATCGTTGAAAACAATACCACCGAGATCGACAACAGGAAGCACAGCAGGTGGCAGATTTGTTGGATCGTTGGCAAAGTTAACAAAGTCAGCGTTATCCCCTGCTGCCAGAGTGATTATTACAGGTTGTGGAGTCGTAGAGTCAGTGAAACCAGGGAATGGTTCCTGACGAACAATATAAGTTCCTGGATCTATCTCAGGGATATCATAGCGACCAAATTGGTCTGTCAAAGAAAATCGTTCGTCATCATCTCGTTCCCCGTTTTCGTTAGCATCTATGTAGATAATAGCATTAGGCAATGGTCGGTCACCATCTAGTGGTTCTGCCTGACCATCTCCGTTATCATCTATAAATGCAATACCAGAAATATTGGCACGGCCAATAGGAGGAAGTACCGGAGACTGACCAAAATCAATTTCTAAGTTAGAGTTCTCAAACTCGTCAACAGTAATTGTCAGGTCCGTTGGAGTTGTAGCAATAAAGCCTTGTGAAGTTGCAGTTGGATCATTCGGATCTGTAATAACATCTCGTGGAATAATTCGTAATGTGTAAGTACCTGGCAACAGACCAACAATTGCATATTCTCCGTTTGTGTCTGTGAAAGTATTAGGTTCTTCTAAGCCATCAAAACGGCCATTGTTGTTGATATCAACATAGATTTGGAAACCAGGAACACCCCTTTCTACAAATTCATCAGGATCAAGGACACCATTGCCATTAGTATCGCCAAAGTCTTGGATACCATTACTGTTAAAGTCTTCAAATACAGTTCCAGTAATTAGAGTTTGCGGTTGGTTCCCAAAGTTGTAAACGGTACTGAGACCATCACCAACAGTTATCAAAGCTGTTGGAGTTGTCTGAGTAAAGCCTGTGCGCAGAATTTGTAGAAGCTGATACGAACCTGAATCTACATCAGATACATCTAAACCAAAACTACCACCAGGACCACTAATTTGATTTGGTTCAAAGCCTTGTATCTGACCATCTGCTTTTGTGTCTAGGAATACTTCAACACCAGGTAAACCAACTTCCCCTAGTAGAGGTTCAAATAGTCCGTTACCGTTGTTGTCAGCAAATACAATACCACTAACAGTATCTTCCTGTGGCGATCTGACATTCACACCGAAGTCAATATCAAATAAACTTTGACCAAAGGGAAGATTAATTGGCTCTGTTGAGATATTGGGATCTGCTGGTGGTACGTCTTGACCAATAAAAACAGTAACAACTGGACGACTGCTTGTTCGGAACAAGTTTTCTTGGCGAACAACATCAACTGTGTAAATACCAGGAAGTACACCGTTAAATGTATAACGACCATCAGGATCGGTGAAGGTTTCAGGNCAAATAAACTTTGACCAAAGGGAAGATTAATTGGCTCTGTTGAGATATTGGGATCTGCTGGTGGTACGTCTTGACCAATAAAAACAGTAACAACTGGACGACTGCTTGTTCGGAACAAGTTTTCTTGGCGAACAACATCAACTGTGTAAATACCAGGAAGTACACCGTTAAATGTATAACGACCATCAGGATCGGTGAAGGTTTCAGGTTCGTCGAAATCAAGGTTACCATCACCATCTATGTCTTCGCCTTCATCTAGTACCCCGTTAAGATTGAGGTCTTCACTGCTATCTAGTTCTCCATCACCATCTATATCTAGGAAAACTTGAGCTGTAGGAATACCTGGTTCAGTGAAGGTTATCCCATCAATTATACCGTTATTGTTGAGGTCTTCGGTTGGGTCTAGTATTCCATCATTGTTGATATCTTCACTGCTGCCAGTAGTATCTCGTACCCCATTGTTATTCTCATCAGTGAAGATTACACCACTAATAACAGTGTTCGGGTCAAAGATGCTGGTATCACCAAAGTTGTAGACAACCGTCTGACCAGGAACAACGGGAACTAAAGGAGTAGGAGTAGTGTTAACAAAGCCTGCTGGTGGTGTTTCCCGAACTCTGTAGTTCCCTGGTCGCAATGTAAAACTATAGAACCCATTAGGATCTGTGCGGGTAACTGGTTCATTGGCTTCTGCGAAACCGTTATTATTGAGGTCTACAAAAATTTCGACATCTATTAGTCTTGGTTCATCAGGACCGGCTAAACCATCAGCATTGCGATCGTCAAATTTAACGCCAGCAATTGTACCCCTGGCCTCTGTATCTGGGATAACTGAAGGAGGTGTTACTGTTGCATCAGGTTGGTTTCCAATATTGACGAAATCAATATTGTCACCGTCAGCTAAGTTAATTATTGGATCTGGAGTAATTTGGGTGAAACCAGCTTGCTGAACTTCCCTGACTGGATAAGTATCAGGTGGTAAATTCTCAAAGCTATAGCGACCATCTGCATCAGTAATAGATGTTGGTTCACCCGTGTCTAGAACTCTATTGTCATCAAGGTCTAGATAAATAGTGAATCCAGGAAGACCAGATTCATCAGGATCTATTGCATTGTTACCATTGATATCATTAAATTTAGTACCAGCAATTCGGCCTGTTCCTGTTAATTGGCTAGCAGTTCTAGTTTCATCTGTTGCTTCTGGAGCTGGTTCTATAGGTTGCTCTGGTTCTATAGGTTGCTCTGGTTCTATAGGTTGCTCTGGTTCTGGCGCTGGTTCTATAGGTTGCTCTGGTTCTGGCGCTGGTTCTATAGGTTGCTCTGGCACTGGTTCTAAAGGTTGCTCTGGCGCTGGTTCTAAAGGTTGCTCTGGCACTGGTTCTAAAGGTTGCTCTGGTTCTGGCTCTGGAGTTGGTGGAGCGATCACAGCATTACCCACATTCAATACAAGACGCGGATCACCTTGTAGAACATTAATAGGTTGAGTTAAAGTAATTTCCTGATCTGGAGTAGTTTTGACAAAACCCGGTTGAGGTATTTCCCGTAAAAAGTAAGTTCCTAGTGGAAGATTATTAAAGCTAAAGTCACCATTAACATTTGATATTGAAGCTGGTTCTTCAGGGTCTAGTATATTGTCTCCATCAAGGTCTAAGTAGAGAGTAAAGTTAGCTAAACCAGGTTCTCCTGGATCTAAGACTCCATTGGAATTGAAATCGTTAAATTTATTACCGATTAAATCACCCTGTAGGAAGGGAGTGTCAGGAACTTGACCGATATTAACAAAGTTTGCATCTTCCCCACTGGTAACAACAATTACTGGATCTGGTGTTGTTAGGGTAAAACCAGGTTGAGGTACTACTCTGACAACATACTCATCTGGAGGTAGAGTATTAAAGCTGTAGAAACCTCGATCGTTAGTAATTCTGAAAGGTTCTTCTTGATCAAAGATACCATTTTCATTGAGGTCTAAATAAACAGTAAAGTTTGATAGACCTATATCTCCATCTGATATACCTACATTTTCTAGAATATCTGGTACAACTATATCTGTTAGATCGATGGCTCCATTAGCATTGTTATCTAAGAAAACAATACCTGAGATTGCATTAACTTCAGCATTACCAAAGTTAACACCAAACAAGGTTTCCCCATCTGGTATATCAACAGTCCGAGATTGGGTTGTTACATTAAATCCTAGTTGTTCTTCCGCTTCCCGAATAGTGACTAGGCGGTTTGCTGGTAAATTAGCTAAGAAGTAACTGCCATTTGCGCTAGTAATATCGAATGGTTCACCAACATCTAGAATCTCATTACTATTAAGGTCTGCATAGATAGTAAAGNCACCAAACAAGGTTTCCCCATCTGGTATATCAACAGTCCGAGATTGGGTTGTTACATTAAATCCTAGTTGTTCTTCCGCTTCCCGAATAGTGACTAGGCGGTTTGCTGGTAAATTAGCTAAGAAGTAACTGCCATTTGCGCTAGTAATATCGAATGGTTCACCAACATCTAGAATCTCATTACTATTAAGGTCTGCATAGATAGTAAAGTTTGGTAGACCAGGCTCATTAGGGTCTAAGATGCCATTAGCATTTGCATCGAGATATTTAACTCCTTCAACATTACCTGTACCACCAGGAGTAACTATACCAATATCTTCAACCACAGTTGGTGGTAAATCTTCTGTACCAGTGAAAATAATTACTGGGTTAGGAGTTGTTCTTGCTTCGTCTAAGTCTCGTACAACATCAACGTTGAATAGACCAGGTGTTACTTCTATGAATGAGTAAAAACCAAATTCATCAGTTATACTGACAACTTCCCCTTCATCTAGAATGCCATTTCTGTTTCCATCAAGAAATACTTCGCCACCAGAAATACTTGGTTCATTAGAGTCACGAATACCATCAATGTTTAAGTCTTCAAATAATACACCACTGATGTTACCTGTGCCTGGGCCAATTACCGCGTTACCAAATGGAAAATCTGAAACAGTAGGCTGGTCTATGTTCAGGGTAACAAATACAGGATCTGGGATAGTTTGCTGGAAACCTGGCTGCGGAATTTCCCGAATACTGTAAGTTGAATTCAGCGGTAGATTGGTAAAAGCAAATTCACCATCATCTCCACTTATTGATGAGGGTTCTTCAGGGTCTAACTGATTATTATTATTTTGATCTAAGTAGATAGTAAATCCAGGTAAACCTGGTTCTGCGGGATCGCGAAAGCCGTTACGGTTAAGGTCATTGTACTTGACACCAAAAATGCTACCAAGGCCAGGTGGTGGTGGTGGTGGTGGAACAGGGCCACCTACTGTACTACCAAAGTTTATCCTGATATCTCTGACCATATCCGCAGCGACTACAGGTACTACGATTGGTTCTTGTATAACAGTTGAAACAGTACCAGGAGGGGGAATTTGTCTGAGTGGATATTCACCATCTAGTAATCCTAAGAAGCTATAGGCACCATCTGGACGACTAACTGAGAATAATTCATTAGGATTTTGCAGACCATCATTATTTTGATCCACAAATACTGTAACACCAGATATTGTTTGGTCTTCTGAATCAAAGACCCCATCACCATCTACATCATTAAATGTGACACCTACTATATTACCAGCCCCGCCAAGTTGCGAGGCTGTTTTTATATCATCACTCACGTTCTAACTCCTCCACCAAAAAATCTATAGTTAATAGTGATTTGTATTTAACTAATGGCTAAAAACCACCAAATCAAGAATACAGATATACATTAAATCAATATGATGCTTATCACCCATGACGAGTAAAGCTAAAGCGCAGACGCTGAGGATTATATCAGGTTGATAAGAATGTGACAATTAGATTGGAAAATATACTAGAATAATTTAATCTTAAGGCCATAAGCAAAATTTAACTATTCAATTTAGTAAGATTAAGCACCCCCCTATTTAATGGGTGGGTGCTATCTGGTGTCGGGACGTTGCTTATCCCTGACAAGTTCCTATTCCAGAGAAAATTTATTCTATTTTCTCAAAATGCAGAAATATAGATAAACTTGGATAGGAGATGAAAAAAATCAACTTCAGTATTTCAATACCAGATACTTCAGCATTCGGTACTGATAACTGATAACTGATAACTGATAACTGATTTAATAGGCATCTTGTAATTCGTAGAATTCTGGGGAAATATAATCTTTACGCAACGGCCAACCTACCCAGTCTTCAGGCATCAAAATTCGTTTGAGATTAGGATGTCCTTCGTAGACAATGCCGTACATATCATAAGATTCCCGCTCTTGGAAATCTGCTGACTTCCAAATCCAATAAACGGAAGGAACTCTAGGATCGTCTCTGGGGATAAATACTTTTACCCGTACTTCTTCTGGTTGGTCTACATCATCACTGACTTTGACCAAGTGATACATACTTACTAAGTCTTCTCCAGGTCCTGCATCATAAGCACATTGACACTGTAGNATGCCGTACATATCATAAGATTCCCGCTCTTGGAAATCTGCTGACTTCCAAATCCAATAAACGGAAGGAACTCTAGGATCGTCTCTGGGGATAAATACTTTTACCCGTACTTCTTCTGGTTGGTCTACATCATCACTGACTTTGACCAAGTGATACATACTTACTAAGTCTTCTCCAGGTCCTGCATCATAAGCACATTGACACTGTAGATAATTAAAGCCATAAGCATACAAAGCTGTGGATAGGGGAATTAAGAAATCCCTGTCAACTTTGATAATTTCTACTCCCAGATGATCGGGTTCTAAGAATTGATGCTCAAAACCATTCTCTGCCAGCCATTGTGAAACTTTACCTGCTTCAATTACTGGAGCTTCTTCTGATTCAGCCACGACTTACCTCCTCTGTTTGTGTAGCTTGCAGTGCAGGTGGTACTGGCATACCTATTGCTTCTGTTAGCTCTTTTGGTGGTGCTTGACGGTCAGATGTCTGTAGATATTGACCATTCAGAATTGGTTCAACTACTTTCATATTGTGCTTAACACTGTAGTAACGATGAGCTTGCAAGAGTTTACCCCTTTCTTGCAAGGATTCATTGGCAACTTTTTTCCTCAGCTTGATGACAGCATCAATAATTGCTTCTGGACGTGGTGGACAGCCAGGAATGTATACATCTACTGGGATTAATTTGTCTACCCCACGAACTGCTGTTGGTGAGTCCATACTAAACATACCGCCTGTAATTGTACAAGCACCCATGGCAATGACATATTTAGGTTCTGGCATTTGCTCATAAAGACGTACTAAGGTCGGAGCATACTTCATGGTGATTGTACCAGCAGTAATTAGTAAGTCTGCTTGTCTAGGGCTGGACCGTGGTACTAAGCCAAAGCGGTCAAAGTCAAATCTGGAGCCGATGAGAGCTGCAAATTCAATGAAACAACAAGCTGTACCATACAAAAGAGGCCATAAACTAGAAAGTCTAGCCCAGTTGTAAAGATCGTCAACTGTAGTTAAAACTACATTCTCGGAAAGTTCTTGAGTAACTTCGGGGGGTTGCTCAATTGGATTAATAATTTTTGGTTTTTGATTAGGACTTAAGACCATTCCAAAGCTCCTTTGCGCCATGCGTACACTAGAGCAATCACTANAACAAGCTGTACCATACAAAAGAGGCCATAAACTAGAAAGTCTAGCCCAGTTGTAAAGATCGTCAACTGTAGTTAAAACTACATTCTCGGAAAGTTCTTGAGTAACTTCGGGGGGTTGCTCAATTGGATTAATAATTTTTGGTTTTTGATTAGGACTTAAGACCATTCCAAAGCTCCTTTGCGCCATGCGTACACTAGAGCAATCACTAAGATTGCGATGAAAATTAGGGCTTCTATAAAGGCTAGGAGTCCCAACTGATGAAAGGCCACTGCCCAAGGATATAGAAATACTGTCTCTACATCAAAGATGACAAAGACAAGAGCGAACATATAGTAACGGATATTGAACTGTATCCATGCTCCACCAATTGGTTCTACACCGGATTCATAGGTCGAGACTCGCTCTGGGCCGCGAGTTTTGGGCCGGAGTAGCTTAGATGCAGTTAAGGCCAGGATTGGGACTAGGCTGCTAATTATGAGGAAACCTAGAAAATACTCGTAACCACTAAGAACAAACACAATTAACCTACATTTTCTAAATAACTAGGACTCTTAGTCTGTGAATATTATAGAGACCATAAGAGTTATTCTACTGCTAGTCCAGATAATAAGTCAAAAGTCAAAATTTAACAGTCAAAAGTTAGAGCTAATATCATGTCCGGTTAAACAGTCTTCATTAATTGATAATTGATAATTGATAATTGATAATTACCTCTCCCTTTTAGGGAGAGGATTGACGAATCAGGAAAAGATTTATTTTTTTCCCCTTGAAAGGGGAGGCTTCAAGGCGTGAATGGTCTAATTATTTAATTGTTTAATTATTAATTATTTCGGTAAATAACGAGGGAGGAGTCAGGAGGTAGGGACGTTGCATGCAACGTCCGTACGGAGCCAGGAGGGAAGAAACGATAAAGGAGAAGGAAGAGGAAGAAGAGGAGAATAAGCAGAAAGTTTTTTTATCACTAATTATCCGGACATGATATGACCCATCAATTCTAAATAGTTATCTCAAGTCAAAAGTTATAGGTCAAAAGTCAAAATTCAAAAGTTAAAACTAACCAATCAGTTCTAAATAGTCAAATTCTGTAATAATAATTAAAAATATTTTCATAATCGCTAATTCAATCCCTGGGAACTATGAGCGAGGAAACGACTGAGGCCAACACACAGGATGAGGCCAACATAGAGGAACTGGATCGATATGAATGTCGAGCCTGTGGCTATGTATATGAACCTAATAAGGGAAGTTCTACGGGAAAAATTCCACCGGGAACTGCTTTTTCAGATTTGCCTTCAGTTTGGCGCTGTCCTGTTTGTGGAGCGTCTAAAGTCCAATTTATGAATGTTGGACCGATTGAAGGCCCTTCAGGATTTAAAGAAAACCTTGGCTATGGTTTTGGTGTTAATACTCTCACACCCAGCCAGAAAAATCTTCTAATTTTTGGTGGATTAGCCCTGGGATTCTTGTTTTTCCTGAGCTTATATGGTTTACGATAAGATGGCCATAAAGATAATTGATAATTGATAATTGATAATTGATAATTAGAGATAGTTTTAATTATTTATTATTCATTATTCATTATTCATTTAATGAATGATTAAATTGTGATGCACTCAATAGTAAAATTCTGGAAACAAATTTTCATAGTATTAGCAGCAGTTATACTTTGTAGCGGTTGCAAAAATGCTTTTTTACCACCGATGAGTTACAATCCCTGGGAGGTAATTCAACTACCAACTGAGGTTACGTTGTTTGATATCGGATTTACAGATGATCTTGACCATGGTTGGATTGTGGGTGGTGATACAACTATTCTTGAAACTACTGATGGTGGCGAAACTTGGCAACCTAAAAGTATCGATTTAGAGGAAAAAGCTCGCTTGACATCAGTAAGTTTTAATGGTAATGAAGGGTGGATTGTCGGACAACCTTCTTTACTTTTGCATACTGATGATGGAGGAGAGTCTTGGAGTCCGATTCCTCTAAGTTCTAAACTGNAAGGGTGGATTGTCGGACAACCTTCTTTACTTTTGCATACTGATGATGGAGGAGAGTCTTGGAGTCCGATTCCTCTAAGTTCTAAACTGCCTGGCGCTCCTAATACAATTGTGGCTTTGGGGCCAAATTCTGCGGAAATGACGACTGATGTAGGAGCTATCTATCGGACTCAAGATGGAGGATACAATTGGCGTGCTCAAGTGGAGGATGCTGTGGGAGTAGTGAGAAATATTTCTCGTTCTTCTGATGGTAAATATATAGCTGTTTCGGCAAAGGGCAACTTTTATTCTACTTGGGCACCTGGAGAAACATCTTGGACTCCTCATAACCGTCAGAACTCTCGCCGTTTGGAAAATATGGGTTTTGGTGATGATGGTGGTTTGTGGTTATTAGCGCGTGGAGGTCAACTGCGGTTTAGCGATCCGGAAAACCTAGAAGAGTGGGGAGAAGCTATTACTCCTGAGTATGCTACAAGTTGGGGTCTTTTAGATTTGGCTTATAGAACTCCTGATGAAATTTGGGTTTCTGGCGGTAGTGGTAATTTACTTCGCAGTACCGATGGAGGTCAGACTTGGGAAAAAGACCTTGATGTAGAGAATGTTCCTGAAAATTTCTACAACATTGTATTTATCAATTCAGAAACAGGTTTTATTCTTGGTCAAAGAGGAACTATGCTCAAATATAATAGTTCAGCAGTTTCAGAGGCGGTTTAAAAACAGAAGCTATCCGACTATAACAATAGAAAAATATCATTGTTTATCACTTAATTGGGTAGTATTACTCAAACGGCAAGATATGATTTCTTTGTATTGTTTTATTTGCTGAAAATCAGTCTGAATGTGTTAGAATTGATCCCGTCTGGCTAAGAGATAAAAATGACAGATGTAAAAAAGACAAAAAGTTAGTCTATTTTTACTCTGAAAAAAGACAAAAAACTCATCCCATTTATTACTATGGTATGAGCAATTTAGAAAAGTTTTAAGACTATCATATATAAATGATGGTTTAAGATTATTTGGGAGGAAAAAATTAGATGGCTGGTGGCAGTACAGGTGAACGTCCATTTGGAGACATTATCACAAGCATTCGTTACTGGGTAATTCATAGTATCACTATTCCAGCTCTGTTTGTTGCAGGTTGGTTATTTGTGAGTACCGGGTTAGCTTATGATGTTTTCGGTACACCTAGACCTAATGAGTATTACACTCAACAAAGACAAGAACTACCTGTTGTTTCAGATCGTTTTGAAGCAAAACAACAAATTGATGAATTTATCAAATAGATAAAAAATAAGGAGATTAAAATAATGACTAGCGGAAATCCAAATCAACCAGTTAGCTATCCAATTTTTACAGTTAGATGGTTAGCAGTTCATACTCTTGGTGTACCTACAGTTTTCTTTTTAGGTGCCATCGCAGCTATGCAGTTTATTCAAAGATAGGAGCATAAAATAATGCCTTTAGACCGTAATACTAATGCTAATCAGCAACCAGTAGAATTAAACCGTACTTCTCTCTATCTTGGTTTGCTCTTAGTTTTTGTTCTTGGTATTCTGTTTTCTAGTTATTTCTTTAACTAATTTGGGAAACGGAATTGAGAAATTTCTACCTATACAAGTTATCATATTTTGCTAATGTATAGGTAGTAGAATCAACTAAAAAGTTAACAATTAGATTGTTTACAAATTTCTTTGAAATAGTAGTTAGTTTTGAAATAATTGAGGTGAAGTATTATGATGTCTGAACCAGGAAGAATTCNTTTTCGGAATTTTTTTAATGTATAGGTAGTAGAATCAACTAAAAAGTTAACAATTAGATTGTTTACAAATTTCTTTGAAATAGTAGTTAGTTTTGAAATAATTGAGGTGAAGTATTATGATGTCTGAACCAGGAAGAATTCCTTTATGGTTGGTTGCTCTTGTAGCAGGAACTGGTGTACTTGTAGTTGTTAGTCTTTTCTTCTACGGAGCTTATGTTGGTGTAGGTTCTTCTTTATAAGAAAAAGTAGAAGTTTGACTTAGTTAATACTCAGATTATAGGATTTAGTTTTCTGAGATTTTGTTGAATAATTCCACTCTCAAAAAAGTGGAATTATTTTTTTTTACCCTAATTTTTGATTCAGAGAGCGATCGCTACTGATATCATGTCCGGTAGCATCGGTCTTGTAAGGTAAGGGTAAAGAAGAAGGCTTTAGTTATCTAGGAAAGAAGGCTTTAGTTATCTAAGACAGAAGGGTTAAAAGCACAAAAAAACTTAAATTTCCCATAGATATTAACGGTAAAATTGATCCGAAAAATCCTACTTATTATTTCAAGTTCCTTTAGTAATTGATAATGTATCTTTTGGAGTAGGTACTCCTGAAGCCATGGAACGCTCTGAAGCCTTACTTCAAAATTTATTAATTTCAATTGCTAATGCTGTGATTCAACCTTTATTAAATAATTTTGCCGATGTAGAAGAAATTAAAGAAAATTTTTATAGTCGTCAATTATTATCAACACGGGATATTGAAAAGTTCCGTAATCGCTTATCCTGGAGATATCGTATAGAACAATATATTGGAGAACCAAAAGAAATTTTTGAGAGTAATTTTTCCTTATTTGTATTGAATGAACGTGGCATTAAAAAAGTATCTGTTTATTCACCCCGTAGACATGAATTAGGAAAACTTTCAGGAATTCCATTGACAGTAACATTACTATTAGAAACTCGTGATGCAATAGCTCCTGGTATTAGGGCAACTGTTTCTTTTATTGGTAGTGGAGTTGTGTATTTATTAACTCAAGTAATTGGGCGTGGTATAGGTTTAATTGGAAGAGGTATTATTCAGGGTGTGGGTAGTTCTTTTCAAGATGCTAAATTTGGTCGAAATAATAATATGGGAGAAACAAGAAAAAGTCAGCAAGAAAGTAGAAGGCAGAAAGGAAGTATTTAGGATAATTAATAATTAATAATGAATAATGGATAATTAATAATTAATGATTACTTTTGGTTAAAATCAAGAGTATTGCATAGCAAAAATCTTATTTCTTTTTTTGTTGAAAAGGATAAACTTGAAACCCACATTCCACACTTACAGCGCTTTTCAAGTTGATGAACCACATCTTCACAACCAAAACTTAGTAGGGACGTTCCATGGAATGTCCCTAATGTGGTCTACTGAAATGAAAACCGCTGTAAATTTGTAGTATTAAAATTAGTATAAAAAGCTGTGGTTTGGTAAGTATTTAGGGGTTGCTGATTAAATATAAAAGTATTGACGGATAAAGGTTTGAGGAATTTTAGGTATGGAAAAAGTACCAGCTTTTTGGTTGATAAAGCCGAAAAAGTGAGCATTTTGTGTAGACTATTGGCTGAAAAATCTAGGGATAATTCTTGCTCCTGTAGATATTTACCCTTTGGTTTACACGCTCCGATACCAGCGGACATGATATTACTTGATTGTTGATTACTATGACTTTCTTCTGTTTGCGGAGCATGACCTAGGAAATTCTGACTCCTCGTTTCGCAATACATTTTGTCGCGCGGAATGTAGGTTTAAACCAAAAGGAATCAATTATCAATTATCAATTATCAATTATCAATTATCAATTATCAATTATCAATTATCAATTATTAATGATTAATTATCAATTATCAATTATCAATTATCAATTATCAATTATCAATTATCAATTATCAATTATCAATTAT
>NZ_LGSU01001421.1 GCF_002260545.1 Hydrocoleum sp. CS-953
GGTTAGGTTTTTTCCCACATTTTCAAGTTAGATGCTCTACTAGAGTTACTTTTGGCTTTTGACTTTTAACTTTGATAGAGTTGACTAATATCAAGTGCTTAACCGCAAACTTGGATTTGAGATTGCTTCCCTGTAGGTAACAATGACAAAAATATGTTGTCGATCGCCTCGGATGAAAGTACGTTGCAGGTATTTAATTAAATAATGGAGAGTGGATTAGAAAAATTTTCTCTAATTATCAATTATCCACAGGACTTACGCATTAGAAACGAGTTTTGGGCATCTGAGATTGCTTTCCTGACGGAATGCTCCGCAAACGCTGTCGCTCGCAATGACAAAATAGGGTTGTTTTGCGTAATTCCTGTAATCATGTATTATCCATTCAACAAATGCTTAACCGCAACATAAGAATTAGTCACTTCTATCAAATAGGGTTCTAAATGTTTATGTACAAACTGCAGCATCGCCGGATTTTCCTGTGCTACCGCGAACAAACAGTAAGGCACCGTACTGTCCACTTGACGCAGGATAGACTGGGATAATAAAGAAATTCCCCGTCCTAACCGTTGAAACTTTTTGTCCACAAACATCGTCGAATAACGAATCGCATCAGTAGCGACTCGGTGAGTTACCATCCAACCGACTAATTGAGTTTCATAACGCAACCCCAAACTGTTCAAGGGTTCAGCAGGAGNCGAACAAACAGTAAGGCACCGTACTGTCCACTTGACGCAGGATAGACTGGGATAATAAAGAAATTCCCCGTCCTAACCGTTGAAACTTTTTGTCCACAAACATCGTCGAATAACGAATCGCATCAGTAGCGACTCGGTGAGTTACCATCCAACCGACTAATTGAGTTTCATAACGCAACCCCAAACTGTTCAAGGGTTCAGCAGGAGTATTGCCAAAGGGACTCAAGGAGGTTGGATAGTCCAAAGTTTCAATCTGTTTTTGGTCTGCATTTGTTAATTCACTCCAAGGAAAAACAGTAAATTTATTCGGTAGGGGATATTTCTGCAACCAAGGGGCAAAAGATAGCTTCTCGGTGCTGGTTTTCGCCAATAAAAAGTTGATTTGTGGCGATCGCCAGTTTTGATGTTTCAATAAAGGTTCTAAGGCTAAACTGGTTATAGCACTGGATTTATAACTCAACTTTATTTGTCTACAACCCAAACCAGTTAACCCCATTTCCAGAGTCTTGATTAAACCTGTCCCAATTCCCTGATGGCGATAATCTGGTAAAACAAACAGAGAAATCACTTCCGCTTCTGGGGGTGTCTGGGGTTGGGTTACTAATATCTCTGCCAACACCAACCCCACTTTTTCCCCTGCTACCTCAGCAAGTAACCCCACTAACTGTCCTTTGGGTTGTTGACGACTCCACCTGGTTTGGATTTTAGGAAAACTCAAATGGTTGTAAGACAGAAACTGTTCAACGGTTAAATTCTGTAGGGGTTGATATTGAACAGTGGGTTTCTCTGAAACGGACATCTCACCAATAGGCGATTGTATCCATTTATTTCTCTGGCGGAACTCTCCTTGAATTTGAGGAGGTNCGCTTCTGGGGGTGTCTGGGGTTGGGTTACTAATATCTCTGCCAACACCAACCCCTCTTTTTCCCCTGCTACCTCAGCAAGTAACCCCACTAACTGTCCTTTGGGTTGTTGACGACTCCACCTGGTTTGGATTTTAGGAAAACTCAAATGGTTGTAAGACAGAAACTGTTCAACGGTTAAATTCTGTAGGGGTTGATATTGAACAGTGGGTTTCTCTGAAACGGACATCTCACCAATAGGCGATTGTATCCATTTATTTCTCTGGCGGAACTCTCCTTGAATTTGAGGAGGTTGCCACTGTAACTTTTGCAAAATTGGTTCTAATGCTACCTCAGTTAGCTTATTGCTTTGATAAGTAATAATTAACTGGTGACAGTCATTTTGTTTGAGTTCTCGTTCCAAATAAATCAGTAATTTAGTCCCAATTCCCTGACTCCGATACTCTGGCAACACCAGCAATGAAATAATTTCCGCCCTTTCGGCGTCCATTCGTTCGGCGATCGCTAATCCTACTAAAGAACCTGCCACCGCTGCCGAAATCCCTAAAAGTTCCCCTTTAGGAGGTTGAACTTGCCAGCGTTTCTGTAAACTTGGATAAGTTAAAGCATCGTAATCAACAGCATTACTGGTATTGAGCTGATAAACCCGTTGATATTTAATCCCGCTCGCTGGTTTTGGCTGTTCTGAAGCTTGAGGTAAACCCGCTACAGGTGGTGCTTGGCCCATACTGGGGCGTTTGACAGTGGGTTTCGTAATCACAACTCCCCCAGAATTAGGAAAAGTAACCAACCGTTGTAGATCGTCCCCTTGTAACCCCAAAGCTTCGGGTTGACGGACTCCAGGCANTGATAAACCCGTTGATATTTAATCCCGCTCGCTGGTTTTGGCTGTTCTGAAGCTTGAGGTAAACCCGCTACAGGTGGTGCTTGGCCCATACTGGGGCGTTTGACAGTGGGTTTCGTAATCACAACTCCCCCAGAATTAGGAAAAGTAACCAACCGTTGTAGATCGTCCCCTTGTAACCCCAAAGCTTCGGGTTGACGGACTCCAGGCAAAACCACAATATCAAATAGTTCTTCTACAGTTTGACCAATATATACCCACTCAACTACTTGTCCAGTGGTTAAATCAATCACCATTACCCCACAATGGGAAGTATTTCCCTCTGCTTTCAGACGTTCTTCTAAAGCAAGTCCTGTAAAAGTAGGAGAACGTAGTTTAGATAACCCTACTAGGGCAAAATTTCCCCAAAAAGCCAATCCTCTGACAAATCCTGGACAAAAAGTTATGGGGACAAATTCACCACGCTCCACATCTATATATCCCAATTCTCCCATTCCCGAATTAAGTAACCAAAGTTTCCCCTGGTACCAGCGAGGAGAATGGGGCATCGATAAGCCTGTGGCAATAATTTCATTCCGTTCAACATCCATAACCACACCCCCATCTCGCCGATGGTTACGCCATCCTGCTGCCGTATCAGTAGCACTACAAGCGGTGACATAAGCAGGTTTGCCCTCTACCATGGCCAAACCATTGAGGTGACAACGATCTTCTGCTACCAATTTGGAAATAAAGGACGGTTGCCAGAAGGGGACAAAACTATAGTCTGGACTAAGAGTGGCTAAACAACTAAAATCTGTATTGACAAAAATCACATTTTGTGCATTATCTATCACCACATCATGGACATTTACATCTCCTGTAGTGTGTGCCGTCCGAGGAATATAGAGGCGATCGCTCTCTCCATATTGTTCTCCCTTCTCCAACAGATTATCAAAATGCCAAAGTTGGTAACGGGTACTCATGTAGAGTCTTTCCCCGTCTGCATACAGTCCCATAGGTTTATCGAATAGTCGTTCATGGAACTTTAGTCGCCCATTGGTTTGACAACTGATAAAAAATAGGCGGTTGGATTGATAGGTGGTAAAAGCGAGACTGAGATTGTGTTTGACAAGCCAGGCAGCAAATTGGGGAGATGTGGTAATCTCAAAGCTAGAAGTTTGAGCATTGGGTTTAGGGAGTTGAGTCACTACTGAGAATTAAAGGGATATTTAGGCATTTTCTGAGTGCTGACGTAATTAGGACACGCGCAAGATCAAATCAACCATGCAAAATTCAACAAAATCTATGACAGAGTTTGAGCATTTATAAGTGTTCTAACCATTTGAAATCACGATTATATTCCACCCCCCCCTACTGTCAAGAGCATTTCGCCAATTTCATCAAATTTTCAGATAACCATGAAAATTCCCAGATCAACTTCATCAAATCTTCATAACTATTACTACATCTTATGGCTAAGATTGCGATCGTTTATATTTAATTAAAATTATTGAAAGGGGGGGTTTATAATTAATAATTAATAATCGCTTTGTTGAAATAGCGTTCTTAACATCCATTCCACTTTGGTTCGCATATCAAACGCGCAGTAAGTGCGGCAGCTATATCGCTCTGTTTCGCGATTATTGATGTTCTATTCATCTATTGTACAATAGTTAGGGTTTGCTGATTCGCTTTCATAGAGCGATCGCGATTATTGATGTTCTATTCATCTATTGTCCAATAGTTAGGGTGTACCGATAAAGTATCAAAACTTTTACCTGTAAAGGTTTCAGCCTTTTTATGTCTCAGATTGATGTTTGATTCATCTATTGTACAATAGTTACAGCAGTTTCCGCGCATTATGAAGTACATATATATATGCACAAACAAGTGCGGCAGCTATATACTTTCATGCAACAAAGCCATTAATAATTAATAATTACCAGAAAAAGAGGGCATACACCTCCCCTTTTAAGGGGATGAAAAGATATTTAACTCAGTATTTCAAGCCTCCGACTTTAGTCGGGGGTTCGCTGATAACTGATAACTGAAATGACCTCTGGTTCAAACTGAGAGATAGTACGCAAGTATGACTGTTTGTAAAAGGAATATTAAATCTAGGCGTAGTGGACTGTTTCAACTAAAATAGTGCATTAGGGAGTAGGGTCGGAGGGGAGTAGGGTTGGAGGGGAGAAAGATTGTTGTTGGGTCTCAGAACGAAACCCAACCTACTAGAGCGACTAAAATTTAACCAGAGGTAATTCTCAATTCTCAATTTAAGGAAGGTCTGCAACTTCCTTACGGGAGAAAAATTGTTGTTGGGTTTCGTTCTGAGACCCAACCTACTAGAGCGACTAAAATTTAAGCAGAGGTAATTCTCAATTCTCAATTATAAATTTAAGCAAGGGAGGTTGTATGCAGTTTCCTTACCGGAGAAAGATTGTTGTTGGGTTTCGGTCCCTCAACCCAACCTACTAGAGCGACTAAAATTTAAGCAGAGGTAATTCTCAATTCTCAATTCTCAATTCTCAATTCTCAATTCTCAATTCTTGAAAATAATTATGGTGAATTCAAAAGAAATATACGATTTGTTGTTGGACTATGGGAACACTAATACTTCTATCAAAGAAATATTAATCGGTTTAACCTGGACTCTTTGTGAAACTGAAAGTATTGGTTTATGTATGAGTCCGGGTACGGTTACACGCACATTACCTTGGTCGGGAACTCTGGTAAATAAACCTGTAAAAGAGTTGGCATCCTGGTTGCGGTCTTGGAATAGTTTTGAAGCAACTGTGGGAATGGCAGCTATTAATGCAGAGATAAATGGGCGATCGCCACTTCCGACTCAAGCAGAACCTTTATCTCCTTATGGACCAGGAAATTTGGCAGTATTTGAATATTTTCTACCAATGATTCGTGGAAAAAAAGTGGCTATTATTGGTAGGTATCCTAGGTTGTCTCGTTATGAGAATGAGATGGAAATGACTGTCATCGAACGGCAACCGGGAGCGGACGACCTTCCCGACACAGCATCAGAATATTTATTACCGGAGGCGGAATGGGTATTTTTGACAGCGACTTCTATTGCTAATAAGACTTTTCCTCGGTTAGTGGAGTTGGCGAAAGATTCTCAGTTAGTTTTGATGGGTCCAACTATGCCTTGGTTAGCAGATTTAAAGGAATTTGGGATTAATTATTTGGCAGGAGTTACTGTTAGTAATACTGAAGCTTTAAGACAAACTGTTGCTGAAGGTGGAGGGGTAAGAATTTTTGAAACTGGTGTGCAATATCAAGTGTTGAAATTGTAGTAAATTATATCAAATACGTTGACTTTGGAGTTGGGATATTCTAATTCTAAAAGAGGTAAAAAAAACTTTGGTAGGTGTTTGGTCTCCAAACCCGTTTACCGATAATTTGATAATTTCATAGTGCTTTAGGGCAATTTATTAACTACCGAAGGGTGGAAGAAGGAAGAAGTTTGTAGGTTGGGTTGACGCAGGAAACCCAACAGTTTTGTTTGGAGACCAAACCCCTACGAGGCATCAATTTTACCGATAATTTCAGAATTTCATTTAACAACAAGCAATAAGGTTTTATTTTTTGGGTTGCGCTGTCGCTTAACCCAACCTACTATCAAGAATTATTTGATTGTGCTGAAGTAAATAATGTTTGCCAAAATAAGGATTTATCATTATCAGGAATTTCGTTTTTTCCTGCCTGATTAATTATCTCAAAAGTTTGGTTAATTGTACAGTCTAATTTCAGAGCTTCTACACAAGCTTCAGCAACAATAATTCTACTGGTTTCACCGAGTAATTTATCTCCTTGACCAATAATAATTTTTTGACGATTTCCACTTGTTGCTTTGATTAATGTATTCAAATCGTAAGAAGTATAAGGACCATCTGTTAGTCTACCTGGTCTAATAATTGTGTAAGGTAAACCAGAACTTTTTAGCAGGTTTTCTGCTTTGAATTTACAATCTAAAACTCCAAATAAATTGAGAATTTTATAAGGAAATTGGTCGGAACGTTCAACACCTACGGAAGAAACTAAAATAAATCGTTTTAAATTAGGAGGCATCACANAAGTATAAGGACCATCTGTTAGTCTACCTGGTCTAATAATTGTGTAAGGTAAACCAGAACTTTTTAGCAGGTTTTCTGCTTTGAATTTACAATCTAAAACTCCAAATAAATTGAGAATTTTATAAGGAAATTGGTCGGAACGTTCAACACCTACGGAAGAAACTAAAATAAATCGTTTTAAATTAGGAGGCATCACATTAATTAAGTTTTGATTGCCTAAATAATCTGTGTTTTTGGGGTCGTTATTTCCCAACCATCTAGTTGAAGGAAAAGCTGTAGTTCCGAGACAAGAAATTGCAGCATCTATTTGTTCATTTGCCAGAGATTTTTCTAAGGATTTTTGTTCACGAACATCTCCTATAAAAATTTTAATATTTGCCGAGTTACCAAATAATTTTTTGGCTTTTTCCATATTTCTAACTATGGCAATAACTTGATAATTTTCGGCAATTAATTTGGCAACTACGATTTGACCGACTCCCCCTGTTGCACCTAAAACTAGAATATTTGCTATTTGATTTGGTTCTGGAGTTTGTTGTTCTGTTATATTGTTGTTATTCATATATATCAGTTTTGATATGCAATCCTAAATGAGTTGTGAAAAAAACTGTAGGGGTTTGGTTTCCAAATCCCCTTTTAGCTTGGGTTTGGAGACCAAAACCTTACGATACTAACATTTTTCCCCTCGGTTTGGAGACCAAACCCCTACAATACTAACATTTTGGCTTGGGTTTGGAGACCAAAACCTTACGATACTAACATTTTGACTAGGGTTTGGAGACCAAACCCCTACGATAAAANAGACCAAAACCTTACGATACTAACATTTTTCCCCTCGGTTTGGAGACCAAACCCCTACAATACTAACATTTTGGCTTGGGTTTGGAGACCAAAACCTTACGATACTAACATTTTGACTAGGGTTTGGAGACCAAACCCCTACGATAAAATTTTACAATATAAGTACGGATTGCTATAGTCGTTATTATATTAATAAAGTAATTTTTTGAGAGTGATATAAGTCTTTTTATTGAAAATAAATTATGCTGGTAGAATTAGATTGAAAAGTTAATCTGAACGAATAAACGAAATATGAATAACTTGAAAAAATATCTCATAAATTATGCTTTTACTTCTCTATATTTATTAGGCTTTAATACAGTTGTCCTAGCTGTTACCCCTAAAACAAAAATTGTGCCAACTCCAAAATATCAACTGGCTCAAACTCCTGTTGGTTATTGTACAGTATCAGACCCAACTGATTCACCTCTAAATGTTCGAGAAAGACCAAATGGCGAAGTAATTGACACCCTAGAAAATGGTGCAGTTGTTGCTATTGGAGTTACTGATGGTAGTGAAGGTGAAAATTGGACAAGAATTATTCGCCCAATAGAGGGTTATGTATGGGCAAAATATTTAACAGATTGTAAATATAAGTATTGAGGGAGTAGGTAGGGACGTTGCATGCAACGTCCGTACAGAATAGAGGGGAATAATTGATGATTTCTCTGCTAAAATAAACTTTATTTTTGATTATTTGAGAGGTCTATTAGATTAGAGAAATTTTTGGCCGATATTTCTGAGAAGTTGTACATACTTTTCAAAATTGTTCTACTCTAGTTTATGTACCTAAAAATATAGAGTTGTAATAATATGCCCAGAACTCAACGTAATGATAATTTCATTGACAAATCATTTACAGTAATGGCAGATTTGATTTTGAAAGTCCTACCAACAAATAATCAAGCTAAAGAGGCTTTTGCCTATTATCGTGATGGAATGTCGGCACAAGCTGATGGAGAATATGCTGAAGCTTTGGAAAATTATTATGAGGCTTTAAAATTAGAAGATGACCCTAATGACAAGAGTTATATTCTTTATAATATAGGTTTAATTCATGCTAGTAATGGGGAACATGATCGAGCATTGGAATATTATCACGAAGCTTTAGAAAATAATCCCAGAATGCCTCAAGCTTTAAATAATATTGCTGTTGTTTTTCACTATAGAGGAGAACAGGCAAAAGAAACAGGTAATTCAGAAGAAGCAGATAGTTGGTTTGATCAAGCTGCGGAATATTGGAAACAGGCAATTAGTTTAGCTCCTAATAATTATATTGAAGCTCAAAATTGGTTGAAAACTACTGGGCGTTCAAATAAAGAAGTATTTTTCTAATTAATTACGGAGTAGGGAGTAATTTACCAATGGATAATGGATAATGGATAATTGANGGTTTTAACCAGAGGTAATTATCCATTATTCATTATCAATTAATGAAAAGGAGGGAAAAGGAGGGAAATGTAGATAAAATTTTGGGGGAAAAGTGGATAAGGAAATAAAAATGCCTCCAAATTAAAACTTAAATTTAGTCATCTATCACGCCAGAATTTTATAGTTTTGAAAATAGGAAAAGTTACTGATGATAATAGACAATGAACAAGTGCGCAAAGTTGCACATTTAGCTAGATTAGAACTCAAACCAGAAGAAGAAGAAATATTTACTACTCAGTTAAGTAGTATTCTGGAATATGTTGAACAGTTGAGTGAGTTAGATACAGAAACAGTACCTCCTACTACTAGGGCAATTGATGTTAGTAATATCACTCGTGAGGATCATTTGGAACCTTTTCCTAACCGAGAAGAAATTCTCTCCTGCGCTCCAGAACAAGATGGGGACTTTTTTAAAGTTCCTAAAATTATGAGTGAAGAATAAAAGCTCAAATATCAGGGCAGCACATTTGTGTTTGCCCCTATTAATGAAACTGTGCTAAACGACGTAGCACCAAATATTCCCAACTAAAAATCGAATACCCATAGCCTTGTTGTTTGACTGCTTCAACCTGTTTTTGCACTGTATTAAGTGAGAAAGGAAGAACATTCCAGGTTGCTGAGATACCAACTCCAACTGGCACATAATAAGAAGCAGTATAAATACCAGAATTTGATAAACTTGCTACCACCGCTTCTGGTGTTGGACGATAAACCTGCAATACCACTTCATCTACGATACCTTGTTCTACCCACCACAACCAATCTTGATTATATTTCGAGACAGCAAAGTTGTAAGGATTAGGTGAAACGCTAACCACCATTTGAGGATTTTTAGCTTTGATGTGATTATACACCTTTTGGGTTAAGCTGGTTAACGCTTGACGTTGATTACTATTACCAAAAGCTTTAGGAACCGCCCAATGATCGTCTAATTGAATTCCCTCTAACCCTTTGATTTTGAGGATATCATCTATGTGACCTAAGATATATTCTTGAACTTCTGGATGAGTTGGATCTAGCCAGACATTTCCACCTTCTATAGTTTCCCCTTCTGCTGTTTTTAGCAACCAATCTGGATGTTTATTAGCAATAGCATTTCCAGGATAAAGCATCATACCATATTCAAACCAGGCATAAGGCTTTAATCCTTGACGGCGAGATTCTTGAACCGCTGCTTTAAGAGGATTAGTCAAAGGAGGACGCAATAGAAAGTGAGTATAACTGTGAGAAGTTGGATAGAGCGTTCCTTTTAAGCCATAAACACTGAAATAAATACGGTCATATCCTGAGAGAGACAGGTGATGTAGAATTTCATCTAAGAATGTAGTGTGATGTAAAAATGCTGTGGCAATATTGGTCATCCAAATTCCCTGCATCTTTTCTTTGACTACAGGAGAACGAGGAGACGCATGATTAGTCGCTACCAACAATAAGCAAACCCCTATGGCAATGGGTAACCATCTGAAGAACTTTTTGATGATTCTTTTCATTAGACATCTCCGGAAAGTAAGCTTTACTCTTACAGCACTTTTGAGGATGGTGAGGTACATTTCAATATCTTTGTAACACATCCTTCCAGGATGTAACAAGCAGGATGCTTGTGTTACCAGGATTACTCAACAGAAAATAAAATTTTGTACCTCACTAACTCCAAAACTGCTGTAATTATAATTACAAAGGTTTGAGATTAATTTTCGGAGAAGTCTATTTTGAAGTTAAGTTTTTCTGAGTTGGTGTTTAATTGCGAGCTGAATTTTTTTGTTTCTACAACACCCTCAATACACTAGGAATGCTATCAATAATATCTAATGATTGAATTTCTTCTAATGCTTGCCGGAAGTTTCCTTCTCTGACATCATGGGTGACAACAACTATTTCTGCAAGTTGCTCCTGTATTCCTGTTTGTACAACAGATTCTAAACTAACATCATGCTTACCGAAACAAGTACCAATTTTACCAATGACACCTGGATGATCTTTGGTAAGGAAACGGGCATAAAATCTGGTGACAAGTTCTGTCATCAGTGCTGTTTCACAATAATGTTGATGAGTACAACTTAATAATGGGTGGGGAATAGGTTCCGTTTCTGTTTGCAGAATGGCAGCAATACTCAGAATATCGGAAACAACCGCACTCGCAGTCGGACCCTCACCCGCACCAGGGCCAAAAAACATAACTTGTCCTATGGGTTCTCCTTCAATGAGAATGGCGTTGTAAACATCGTTGATACTAGCGAGGGGATGAGTTTTGGGAACGAGGGTAGGATGTACTCTCAATTCTAGCTTTTCTGCGGTCGAGTTAATACTGTTGGGGTCGCGCTTGGCGATCGCTAATAATTTAATTACAAAGTCTAGTTTGTCAGCATAGGCAATATCTGCTGCTGTTACTTGACGAATACCTTCGCAGTGAATATCTTCTAATTTTATGAGACCACCAAAAGCAAGGGAAGCAAGAATAGCGATTTTATCTTTGGCATCCAACCCTTCCACATCAGCAGTGGGGTCTGCTTCTGCGTAACCTAACTTTTGAGCATCAGCGAGAACATCTGCAAAGTCTGCTCCTTCTTTTTGCATTTTGGTAAGGATGTAGTTGGTAGTTCCGTTGACGATACCAATAACAGAATGAATGCGATTAACTCCCAGAGACTCTTTGAGAGGTTGAATGACTGGGATACCCCCACCCACTGCTGCTTCTAACATGACGTAAACACCTTTTTTGTTAGCTGCCTCAAAAATTTCTGGACCGTAACGAGAAATGACAGCTTTGTTAGCAGTGACTATATGTTTACCATGTTCTATAGCTTTGAGAATCAGACCTCTTGCTGGTTCCAACCCACCGATGAGTTCTATTATTATGTCTACATCTGGGTCAGTAGCGATCGCCTCTAAATCTGTTGTTAAAATATCTGGAGATAAATTAATATCTCTAGTTTTGGATATATCGCGCACTCCCACTCGGTATATCTCCAGTTCCTGAATTAAAGGATGGCGACCTTGTGGGGATAGCAAAATTTTTGCTGTCCCTGTACCGACTGTTCCTAATCCCAACAAACCGATTTTGAATCCCACGATTGTTAACCTGTCCTGAATAAATTTTTGACTAAGGTTCAGCCATTATAGCTGAATATTATTTAATTTTAACAGATAACTTGAACAAAAAAAATAGTCTATCCTGGAATAATATTATCTCTAGTTAGAAAGTAAGTATTCAGCTATTAGCCGTCAACTCTCAGCAATAAAAATTAATGAAGCAAGTATTCATTTAACTTCTACCACATTTTCAAATAATTCTTATATAGAATCCGGGTAATTAGTTATCGTATCGCTCTAGTCCTCAGTCCTCAGTCCTCAGTCCTCAGCAGAAAGAAAAGATTTGAATAGCATGAGTTTTTCAATTCCTATTCATGCTTAACATCTGTATTAAGAGAAAGTAATTTTGCAATTACTTTATAACCGGATTTTATATTAGAAATTTCTCAATTGCTTTTTCCTTAATTTAAAGGTAATATACCTGTTAGCTGACTGCTGAATGCTTACCTTAGAAATAAATATAGGACTAAAGCCATGAGAACTCAGAAACCCGGTTTCTCGTAGACGTCTATTGTTCATGCGCAATGATTTACCGTAGAAACCTGGTACGAAAGTGCGTAAGTCCTAAAATATTTATTATTCAAATGGTAGTTCAAGTTATGACAGTAAGCAGTAAGGTAGAAGTTTGAATAGATTTTCTCTGGGAACACACAAGAGGAAAGAAAGGTTAATTTTCAACTATGTCTTACTATCTGTACCAATTGTTGTATGTTTGATTACTTAACTAATTAATTCTGACTTCTATTTTTGTCTGGAAATATTTATTATTCAAATGGTAGATCAAGTTATGAGAGTAAGCAGTAAGGTAGAAGTTTGAATAGATTTTCTCTGGGAACACACAAGAGGAAAGAAAGGTTAATTTTCAACTATGTCTTA
>NZ_LGSU01001422.1 GCF_002260545.1 Hydrocoleum sp. CS-953
CAATGACACACTTTATGGCGGTAATGACAATGACAAACTTTATGGCGGTACTGGCAAAGACGTTCTTTCCGGTGACAGTGGCAAAGACAGACTTTATGGTAAGACTGGCGACGACATCCTTAACGGTGGTACTGGCGACGACATCCTTAAAGGTGGTACTGGCAATGACACCCTTTCCGGCGGTACTTACAATGACAAACTTTATGGCGGTATTGGCAATGACGTCCTTAACGGTGATGCTGGCAATGACACACTTAAAGGTGGTTTCGGCAAAGACGTTCTTTCCGGTGGCAGTGGTAATGACAGACTTATAGGTGGTAATGGCAAAGACACTTTTAGGCTTGCTAGTGGAGATGGCACTGATATCATTGTAGATTTTAAAGAGGGGTTCGATAAGATAGACTTAGTTGATTTGTCGAGTAACGACTTAGATTTTGTTGCAAGTGGTAGCAACACGTTATTAAAAGTTACTGCCACTGGAGAGGTGCTAGCCCAACTTAATAATGTAANCTAATGGTCGTTATCGCAATCGCGTTCATTGCCGTGTGAGTGTGAATGACAGACTTATAGGTGGTAATGGCAAAGACACTTTTAGGCTTGCTAGTGGAGATGGCACTGATATCATTGTAGATTTTAAAGAGGGGTTCGATAAGATAGACTTAGTTGATTTGTCGAGTAACGACTTAGATTTTGTTGCAAGTGGTAGCAACACGTTATTAAAAGTTACTGCCACTGGAGAGGTGCTAGCCCAACTTAATAATGTAAGCGTAGCAGATTTGTCTTCATCAGATTTCTTTTGATTAAATTTTTAATAAACTATTAAAAAATAGTTCAAACGTAAATTAATTTTTAGGGCTTAATAGCCCTTTTTTTTGTGCCAAAGTTTCTATTTCAGCAAACACTTGTTACTTTTTTTACTTTTTGTGATTATGATTTACCTGAGCTTACTTGTCTACTTGTAAATAAAGATTTTTTTAATAATTTGACTATTTTTTTTTAAGCAATATTTCTTTGACAAAGACAAAATAAAGACAATCTTGATTTTGTCTTTGTTTTAGTAGTTTGATTATTTTTTTTAAGCCATTTGTCGTAGTTTATTTCATTGACAAAATAAGCTGCATAGGTAATAGTACTCAATAATTATCACTTAGTTATTCGGTGATGGTTAGTTAAAATTACGCGCACAAGCACAAAATGGCTAATATAACTGGCACAAACAGAAACAATGTTCTTAGAGGGACTAAACGTAGCGACGTTATCAAGGGTTTAGGTGGCAATGACAGACTTACAGGTCTTAATGGTAATGACGCCCTTTACGGTGATAATGGTAAAGACTCCCTTTACGGTGGCAATAACAACGACAGACTTTTTGGTGGCCTTGGTAATGACGTCCTTAACGGTGGTAATGACAATGACAGACTTTTCGGTGGTGATGATAATGACAGACTTTTCGGTGGTAGTGGTAATGACGTTATTGCCGGTGGTAGTGGCAATGACACCCTTATTGGCGGCCGTGGCAATGACAGACTTAGAGGTGGTTCCGGCAAAGACACTTTTAGACTTGCTAGTGGAGATGGCACTGATATAATTGTAGATTTTAGAGAACGGTTCGATAGGATAGACTTAGTTGGTTTATCGAGTAGTGACTTAGATTTTGTTGCAAGTGGTAACAACACATTATTAAAAGTTATTGCCACTGGAGAGGTCCTAGCTCAACTTAATAATGTAAGCGTAACAGATTTGGATTCATCAAATTTCTTTTGATTAAATTTTTAATGGTTTGTCAAAAAATAGTTCAAACGTAAATTAATTTTCAGGGCTTAACAGCCCTTTTTTTTGTGCCAAAATCTTTAGAAAATTTTCGGCGTCTTGGTCAGACAGCGAATCAAAAATCTTTGATAAAGACTTAGAATTTACATCTCTCTTGCCTGATTTAAAGTCGTGAACTCTTGAGTATGTCAAACCGCTTCTCTCTGTAATTTTTTTTAATGATTCTTGAGACTCTTTAAGGGCGGTTCTCATAGCTTCAGCAAACATATTTTTTTTCGGTTTTTCTTTCTGGTGAATAATATAGTATAGCATATATGCTACGCTATATGTAGTTGCCAAATAGTAGCAAAAAAAAGAAGGCCAAAGCCTTCCGAATATAAAAAAACCATAGTAATTATATTTATCAGAGAGAAAATCAATCGGCAAATTTGCCGATAAAATCTGGCAAACCAGATTATTCAAGAATTCCAATTTCGGATTTGGACTGGGCATCTCATCTAGCCAGCCACCCTCAGTTTGGAAGCTGTTTTGTTGTTGTTGGATTAGCGATATAGCTGCCGCACTTGCTCCGCCAACGCCAAAAACTTCCTTATGGGAAGTTAACTAGATTTCTACTTTGTAGCTCCGGGGTTTACCTTACGCGAATCATCACGTTGAGTATGGAACATTGTATAAACAACTCCACTGCCTGATTATCAAATTTTCGTCGTCGTAACTTCCCTCCACAGAGGGATTTGAGCCGGAACATTGTAGTTTACGATAACGATCCTCGCGTGATAACCACATTCACGTTTCCATTTTTTACGTCCTACTTTTCTGATTCTTCTAAGATTTTCATCTCTAGGATGAGGTGGGGATTTACAGTTCCCATGTTGACCTATAACTGCATTTTTCCTGGGTGGAATAGTTGCTTTTGCCCCTCGTTGCCTGGCTTTCTCATAACACTTATACTTATCATAGGCTCCGTCTCCTGATACTTGGCATATTTCACCATTTACTCCATCTAACAGTAAAGGGAAAACTTTTTAATTACTTAATCGCAGGAAATAATTTCATGTAAATTCAACAATAACTTTTCTGCTGTGTATGGTTTGGGCAGAAAAGATTTAGTCCCAATTAATTTTGCTGCGGAAATCTTCTCTTGTGTTGTTAGTCCACTGGTNCATAGGCTCCGTCTCCTGATACTTGGCATATTTCACCATTTACTCCATCTAACAGTAAAGGGAAAACTTTTTAATTACTTAATCGCAGGAAATAATTTCATGTAAATTCAACAATAACTTTTCTGCTGTGTATGGTTTGGGCAGAAAAGATTTAGTCCCAATTAATTTTGCTGCGGAAATCTTCTCTTGTGTTGTTAGTCCACTGGTAGCAATTAGTTTGACATTGGGATTAATTTTTTTCAAGGTACGCATGGCAGTAAAACCATCCATTTCGGGCATGATGATATCCATCAATACCACCTCAATATCCTGGATATGTTGAGCATAAACAGCGATCGCATCAATACCATCATTAGCAGTAATAACTCGGTAGTTGTGAGCTTCTAAAGTAGCTTTAGTAATTTCTCTAATTGGAGTTTCATCATCGACAACTAAAATTAATTCTCCTTGACCCCAAGGTATAGTCTCCACAGTTATAGTTTCAGTTGCTTCTATTTCTGTTGATGCAGGCAGATAAATCTTAAATTGAGTACCAGAACGGCGATCGCTCTCAACCTGAATAGTACCACCATGATTTTTGACAATACCTATGACCGTAGACAAACCTAATCCCGTCCCCTGACCGGGTTTTTTAGTTGTAAAAAAAGGATCGAAAATGCGGTCAATTATGTCTGGAGGAATACCTATTCCCGTATCAGTTAAGGTAATCAAAAGATAATTGCCGACTTCTATATTTAAACTGGTGCAAGAATATTGCCGATCTAAACTAAGATTTTCAGCAGAGATGATTAACTTACCACCATCGGGCATAGCATCCCGGGCATTGACGCAGAGATTCATAAATACCTGATGTAGTTGAGTTGAATCTCCATGAACCTGCCACAAGTTAGGTGAAATATAATTTTCAATAACAATCAATTTGGGAAAAGTTCTTCTCATTAAGTTAACAACTTCTTCTAACACTTGAGCTAAATTTACCAATTCCCATTGCGATTCGATTTCCCGCGAAAACAACAACACTTGCTTGATAATATCAGCACCACGCTGGGCATTATTTCTAATGATTTTCAGAAGTTTCAAACTTGATTCATCTAGATTAGGAATCTTTAACGGCAAAAGTTGAGCGAAGCCCAAAATAGGAGTCAAAATATTATTAAGGTCGTGGGCAATACCCCCCGCTAAAGTTCCTATATTTTCTAGACGTTGAGCGTGTAGTAGTTGCTGGCTTAATTCTTTTTTCTCAGTAATATCGGTATTGACCATCAAAATTGATTGGGGATTACCCTGTCGATCGCGCATTAATGTCCAGCGACTTTCTACGATGATTTCCTGACCTTTTTTAGTAAGTTGTTTGAGTTCTCCATTCCAATTACCTTGCTTAAGGGTAATCTTCAGCGCAGTTTCCTGTTCAGCTAAGGATTCTGCATAAAATAACTCCTGGACTACTCGATCGATCACCTCTTCTTCCTTCCAACCATACAGGCGTTCTGCTCCCTGACTCCAGAATAAAATCCTGTTCGACAAATCCCGAACAAATATCGCATCGCTAGCAATATCAATTAAGGCTGCTTGTTCGGCATTTTTTTGATATAGTTCCGACTTTTGGATAGCAATTCCTAAATGGGTTGCTAATTGTTGCAATAGTTCAACTTCTTCAGTTTGCCATTGTCGAGGAGCAGAGCAATGATGAGCGATCGCTAAACCCCACAAATTTTCTCTTTCTAATATAGGCACCACTAAATTCGCTCTTACCTGGAAGTTCGCCATTAGCTCTTTGTGGCATGACTCAACATCAGAAGCAATAAAATCACTATTCATATATACTCGACCCCGGCGATAGGGTTCGATATAATTTTCCGTAAAACAGGGATCAGTAATCCTTGACTTCAAAACAGAAGTCCAACCAGAAGCCACTGATTCGGCAACTACTATACCTGACCAATCTGGGTCAAAGCGAAAGACAATCACCCGTTCAGTTTGTAGTAACTGTCGCACCCCCTCCACAGCAAATTGTAATATTTTCTCAATATCAAAGCTTTGGTACATTGCTTCAGTGATTTCAGTGATCAGATGCTGTCTTGCTATTTGCTGCTGAAGTCTTAACTCTGCTTCTTTGCGTTCAGTAATATCAACAGCAGTACCATATAATATCTGCTCTTTAGGGTATGGAGATGCTCTCCACAACAACCAGCGGTAGGAACCATTTTTGTGTCGATAGCGGTTTTCAAAGTTGAGAGTTATCTTGCCAGCAAACAAATCTTCGGCTTCTGTGATAGTTGCCTTGATATCTTCAGGGTGAATAAACTCAGTCCATGGACAAGATATCATTTCCTCTGCTGCCCAGCCGAGTATTTGCTCACAAGTTGGGCTAACCCAATAGAAATATCCTTTATTACCTGCTATCACTTGTAAATCCAAACCAATTGCTAGAAAGCGATCCCGTTCTTGTTCTACTTGCTTGCGTTCGGTGATATCTTTGTAAATCAATGCTACTCTTTTTTTGCGATCGTAGTCTGGTCTAAAGATGTAGAATTCATACCATGTGTTAAGGTCGGTATCTGGTAATTCCATGCGAACCGCTTTACCAGTGAGAGCGACATGAGCAAAGACTTCAAACCAATCATGTTCAAAATCTGGAATGATATCACTCGTCCATCGACCGGGGAGTTTTTGGCCATTCATCTTACTAGCAGTAGTATTTGCCTCTACATAAATAATGTCAACAGGGTGGTCATTTTTGTCAAAAATCACGTCGCAGAAAATCACCCCTTGGTCAATTGAATTGAACAGTTTACGATATTTTGCTTCTGACTCACTTAAGGTTAATTCTGCTTGTTTACGTTTACTAATGTTAATAACTACTGAGTGACTCATTAGGTAGTTCCCTGCTTCGTCTTTAATAGCTGTTGCACTCAAACTTATGGGTAGAATGGAGCTATCTTTACAGCGCATTTGAAATTCGATATCGTTAATCCAACCTCCCTGTTTCAAAATCAAGAAATTCTTCTGAAAATTTGGTAAGCTTTCAGGAGTAATAAAGTCAGAAAATTTCCGCCCTAAAACTTCTTCGCGGCTATATCCCAACATTTGGAGTTCAGTATCGTTAATGCGAATAAATATCCCATTTTTATCTAGGAAATGATATCCACAAGGTAGGTTATTATAGAGTTCTTCAGGAAAATAATTCATTTTTAATTCTTTGTTTATAACTCAGATCAAGAACTACTTTGAGTTAAATATACGTCGTTTAAATAATTAAATCTTATATTTTACATCAAAATTATATATTTGTTGCCCAGTTGAAGAATATCAACTAATATTTATTTTAAAGAAAACCTAATAAATTAAGATTGTATAAACTATGATTAAAACTTTATTACAAAAGCTACCTGCTGGAGTAGCTCTAGGAATGTCTGTTGTCGGCTTAGTTTTTTCACCTACAGCTAATGCTCAATTAATCAGACAAGAGTTTGAAGGCAGTTTTAGCCGAACTCAAGTTAGTCCTTTACTGACAAATTTCTCACCTGAAGACACTGACTATTCAGGTTTTGTCCTTTTTTCAGAAGATGGAACTCTAGAAGATTGGCAAATTAGCGTTGATGGATTGGAATTAGATTTAGAATCTGGTTTGACATTGGACGGAGGTTTAGGTCCTGATTTAATACCTACTATCAGTTTTGACCTTTCTTCTCCCTCAGATTGGGATTTATCGGTTGATTTTGGTATTGCTTTTGATGCTCCCAGATACACTCTACAGAGAAATGCTTCAAAATTCACTTTTATAGGTGAAGTCGGACGAGCAGGAGGTTACACTTATCAAGATTCTTCTATTACTCAGACTTCAGTTCCTGAACCTGGAACTATTCTTGGCATTCTAGCTGTTGGTGGGTTAGGATTAATTGTTAAGCTCAAAGAACAAACTAATAGCTGAGTTCATTAATTGATAATTGATAATTGATAATTGATAATTGATAATTGATAATTACCTCTGGTTAAAACCGTTCTTGATTGAAGATCAGGAAATATGATTTATTTTTTTCCCTTAAAAGGGGAGGCTTTAAACCAGAATTATTACCGAATTATTAATAATTCGGTAATAATTTAGTGGACTGACACAGATAAAATGATGCAATAGTAGGGGCGGGTTTTAGCTAGAATTTTAATGTTTACCTAAGATTTACATAAACCCGCCCTAATGCACAAAATTAGCTGTGTCGGTTCAGTAGGTGCAAAAAGTTGACCTAAATATAGAAGCCATTTGGTATCTTGGCAAAGGTGCGGGTTTTTGACAAAGGAGTCAGAATTCAGCTTGAAAAGTCGTAGGCAGTAACCAAAGGGAAGCAATCTCGCGCAACCCTTGAGATTGCTTGCTTCCACTCCATTCCAGTTGTTGACGACTTGGGTATAGTAATTATTCAGATTTGATATCAGTCTAGTAGTTGAGAGAAATATAAGGTTTGTCTCTTCACTATATTTGCTCCTAGACCTAACTTACCAATGCTTCCAAAGCCTTCCTAAGTTCATCCACTGTTGTAGTTGCCGTTCCAAATTTACGCACCACCAGACTAGCAGCCAAATTTCCCAAAACTACAGCCTCCCAAGTAGAAGCACCAGCACCCAAAGCTAAAGTTAAAGCAGCTACAACTGTATCACCAGCACCAGTAACATCAAAAACATCAGTCCGGTTAAAAGCAGGAATATGCCAACAATATATGGCAACATCATCAGTATCAGAAATAGTAAAAGAAGGAGGGGGTGCATTTAGACTAGCACTTGAACTACTGATGCGATAGAACAAAGTCATTCCTTCCTCACCACGAGTAATTAAAATTTGCTCTGCATCTGTTAACCGCAACAAGTCACACCCTGCCTGATAAAGAGTATCAAAATTAGTAATAGCATATCCCACAGCTTTCTCCGCTTCAGGAAGATTAGGAGTAAATAGAGTTGCACCCTTGTAACGTTGTAAATCTTTCTGAGTATCTACAATAGTTTTTTGAGAATGAGATATAACTGCTTCTATAATTGGTGTTGTTAGAACACCATCTCCATAGTCTGAACAAACTACTGCATCTACTGTACCAACTTGCTGCCGAATAGACTCCGCCAGTTGCAGTTGCAAATCAACTTCTGGCAAATCATCAGATTTTCGATCTATCCTAACAATTTGTTGAGTTACAGACTGACGAGCATGACCTGAGATTCTAGTTTTAGTCACTGTGGGACGGTTAGAGTCAACTAAAATTCCAGTAGTATCAACCCCAGCAGTTTCAAAAATATGACGCAGTGCAATACCCTGCTCATCTTTTCCTAACAAACCAACAACCTTAACTTTAGCACCCAACTTAGCAAAATTATAAACCGCATTAGCTCCACCTCCAGGTACTCGCTCTGTAGTTTCGTGACGCAGAATTAATACTGGTGCTTCACGAGAAATGCGCTCAACTTGACCAGTCATAAATTCATCCAAGGTTAAATCTCCCACTACTAATACCTCAACTTGAGAAAAACCTGCGAGTAAATTCAGTAGTCGAGGGGTAGAAGTTTTGAGTTGAGCGAGAAATTCTGAATTTAGTACCATAATTTATTTTTCTTGTAAGCATTCAGCCATCAGCTATCGGCTATAGCTATTGCTTTTACTGTAGATAAAGGCTTTATTAATTGAGCCAGAATTCAATATTACTACAAAAGCTTAAATTCATTGTTGTAGTAGACTGACACATATACAAGACTTACGCATAACCACCATATCTAGTAGGGGGGTTGCCATTCACCTCTGCAGATGGTATATATTTTCATATTTTGCGTAAGTCCCGATCTAAAATGGTGCAATAAGTGTAGTGGACTGTTTCAGCTAATGAGCGTGCATGAGCTTTTTTTGCGATCACCCCATCACCCCATCACCCCATCCTGCATTTTCTATTGCACCATTTTAGATGAAACAGTCCAGTAGTAGACTGACACAACTAATTTAGTGCATTAGGGAGTAGGGGAGTGAGGGAGTAAGGGAGTAGGGGAGCAAAATTTTTGTTGGGTTTCGGTTCCTCAACCCAACCTACATCTATTGCACCATTTAAGGTGTGTCAGNGTAAGGGAGTAGGGGAGCAAAATTTTTGTTGGGTTTCGGTTCCTCAACCCAACCTACATCTATTGCACCATTTAAGGTGTGTCAGTCCAGTAGGGTGCGTTAGATGGCTACAATTTAAGCTGTGACAAAGTATTTAGCAATTCATCGTAACGCACCACTTTAGTTGTATCAGTCCATTAGACCTATCCAGAAAAGAGGGAGTAGGGAGTAAAGGGAAAGAATTGATTATTTACAGCGCTTCCCGTTGTTATGAGTTACGCCTATCGCGGGCAAGATGCCCACACTACAATAATTTTACCAAAAAATGAGGGTATGCGCCTCCCCTTTTAAGGGGATGAAAAAAATATTTAACTCAGTATTTCAAGCCTCCGACTTTAAGTTGGAGGTTCACTGATAACTGATAACTGATAACTGAAATGACCATTCAAAATTGTACCTCATTTGTCCGAAATATGCTGTGTGTGCGATAATTGATTTAATTTTTTATTATCAGAGATGTCCATTACAAACTACTAAAAAGTGCGTTACGGCACAATGTAATTTTTGACAGTTCAACAATATTTTTTAGTAAGCACCTAACACAACCCACTGGACTTCTACTAGACTGCTCTCTGGAGAAAAAATATTAGAGTAATTAATAACCAATACTTAATGTCTAATTTCACTACTTCAACTTTTGTTTGACAATAGTCACAAGTTGAGTCATTTGTTTTTTCAATGCCGCAATTTCAGCTTCCATTTTCTTAACTTGAGCTTGTAATGCCTGAATGTCCTTAGAACTAGAACCCGGAGGAGCAACGTCAACTTGCTGATCGGTAGGACGTTTTTTGGCCAAATCAAAAGCAGACTTAATAGCTGCAGTTAATTCTTTTTTCTCAAAAGGTTTTTCTAGAAAAGCAAAATAATGTTTATCAAAAGGTTCAGGAATTTTATCTGTTACCTCTTCTTTTCGACCTGACATGAGTACCAAGGGAATCTTTTTTAGTTTAGAGTCGGATTGAATTTTTTGAAATACCTGCCAACCAGTAACTTTAGGTAGCAGAAAATCCAACATAATCAGGTTAGGGCGCTCCTTAACAATAAATTTCAGTCCCTCTTGGCCGTCCTTTGCTTCTATAACAGTAAAGTTTCCTTGAGGAAGCATTTCTTGGACTCTTACTCTAATGACTTTACTATCATCAATAACTAAAATTTTGTGTCCTGCCACAACTTGCCCCTCCAGTGATGAGTTGGTGTTTTCAAATTAAGCTTATCTATATTGTTATAGTCAGCCATAAGTATAGCTAAATCTTGGCTTTAATATTCACCTGTTCTAAATATAGAAATCCACAAAGTTATAGCTGAAGTCAGAAGTCAGAATTAAGAAGTCAGAAGTTCAATTCGTAGTACCGACGAAATTTGAGATAAGCAATAATTTCCTAATCACCCTGGCGACTGCTATATTATTGTTTATTTTTAATCATAATCTTGGTCGAAGACCTGCGCTGTTTTTCAGTAGATCCTCATCAGCCCAGACAAATCAATATTGCCCTTCTGACAATAATGTGTTATTCTTCATCAGGCTCCTCGACTAGCACTACCAGTCTGTAGAGCTACCGCAAAAGCGGAAAAAGGAATTACCTTTGAGGTAGGTGTGCTAGAAGCAGAAAACCTAAGTCGTGAGGCTTAGGGATATCCCACGAGGGTCCAAGCGCAACATCGGAAAAATGTGAAGGCTACAAAAAAATGCTCAATCAAGTAGATATGAAAGCCGAAATTCAGAGTATGCCAAAGTGGCTACGTCCCTCTTTGGGAAAAGCTAGTGATATTTCTACTGTACAGAAAATTATCAAGCAGCGTCAGCTCCATACAATTTGTGAGGAAGGTCGCTGTCCTAATAGAGGTGAATGTTATGCCCAAAAGACAGCTACTTTTTTGTTGATGGGTCCTACTTGCACCAGGTCTTGTGCATTTTGTCAAGTGGATAAGGGTCACGCTCCAATACCCTTAGACCCAAAGGAACCGGAAAAAGTAGCTGAAGCTGTTTATCTATTGGGTTTGGAATATGTGGTACTGACTTCTGTGGCTAGGGATGATTTGCCAGATGGTGGTGCTAGTTGGTTTGTGGCAACAATGACAGCTATTAGAGAGCAGACCCCAGAGGCGAAAATTGAGGTCTTGACTGCTGATTTTTGGGGTGGTCAAGCTGGAGTGGGTGTTGATAAGTTGGCTGTTTCTTTAGCTGAAAGGCAAAGAAGACGGATAGAGGTAGTTATAAATGCTGAACCTGCTTGTTATAACCATAATATTGAAACGGTCTCTAGGTTGCAAGGCCCTGTCCGTCGTGGGGCAAAATATGAGCGATCGCTTGATGTATTGCGAATTGTTAAAGAGTTAGACCCGAATATTCCCACTAAGTCTGGGTTAATGTTGGGACATGGAGAAACAGAAACCGAAGTAGTAGAAGCAATGGCAGACTTGAGAAAAGTAGGATGCGATCGCATAACTTTAGGCCAGTATATGCGACCTTCCCTAGCACATTTGCCCGTGCAAAAATATTGGACACCAGAAGAGTTTGACCAGCTAGGGGCGATCGCTAAACAAATGGGCTTTTCTCATGTTCGTTCTGGTCCTTTAGTTCGTAGTTCCTATCATGCTGGAGATAGTATTTAAGATTATTTGGGGATAACTTCCACAATATTCTTACTGAAAAATAAGGGTATTAGCCTTTTTGAGTCGGAAATACCTTGGTTTTCAGCCCTTGAGCCTCAAAAACTTACGATATTGGGGTGACGCGAGGCAGAAAAATCACTCTTGCTATACTTTCTGACTACCTTCTCTATAACTCCTATTTTTCCTCATTCTTAACTACTCCCTACTCCCTACTCCCTACTCCCTACCTCAACAAAAAGTATTTATTCAGCAAACCCTAATTATTGAATCTATCCACAAGATATATACTGCCATTCATCTTTTAACAAAGACAATAACTTTTCATCTCCTTTCGCCTTAGCTATTAAACATCGGCGTTCCAAAATATTACATAAATTTATTTTGTGAACCTGAGCTACATTGTTTTTTGCTTGAAGAAAAGAAACAGTTTGCTTCTCCTTACCTAAGGAATAGTTGACAGTGCAAAACATCTTTTTAGGAGGATGCCCATGTATGGGGATATGTCTAGGGTAAGGATAATTCCATCCTTGACCTCTATGTTGTCCTCTATATTTCTCCACCTCTTCCCCAAAGATCGTATTAATAGTGGGAAGGTCTTGTCGATTATTTGGATAGTCATTATTTAGTTTCATATCCTCAGACCCTATTGTAAAGTTATTTTCATTAACAAAAAGTATTTTGATTTCTGTATCTATTTTTACATTTTTCTAAAAAATATTCTGATTTTTGACAAAATTTTACATCGACAGTTAGACCTTGTAGGAAGTCTGCACCAATATCAGTCATTAGTTAGCCTCCTAGATCGGGACTTTCTGAGAGCATGTCATGCTACACAAACCTCAGAGATGACTTTGGACTTGTCCGTAGCAGTGTATCTCGGACAATAAAATCTTTCACTTAGTTTCGATACTGTCCACACTCTATCCCCTCATAGGGACTTAATTATTGATTTTTTATAGAAAAAAATTACCTTACTTTTGTATGTTGACAAAATAACCAAGTATTATTTAAAATAAAACTATAAACAAATAAATCAATAACTTAGGCCACAATAATA
>NZ_LGSU01001423.1 GCF_002260545.1 Hydrocoleum sp. CS-953
GTAGGGGAGATGGGGAGTGGGGGAGTAGGGGAGATGGGGTGTATTAGATATCTGCCACTCATCCAATCATCAAATCAATTATTACCCATTTTTTATCAATTAATTCTCCACCAGAACCTATTTATTGGAGATACGGTTAGGGCTTCTATAAAGACTTTTAGGAGAGGTGGCCGAGTGGCTGAAGGCATCTTCCTGCTAAGAAGAAACGGTTTAATTGCCGTCGTGGGTTCAAATCCCACTCTCTCCGTTGTGTAGTGTATTTTGCTTTTGCTGAAAACATTATGCAATTATTGGGTCAGCTCGCCTATTAGGGGGGGCAACAGTCTGTAAAACTGTCGCTTAATGCTGTGCAGGTGCAAATCCTGTCTGACCCACCTTTTTATCAGTTATCAGTTAACAGTTAATGTTTTTATCGTTATAACTACTTCATGGGAGCGTGGTGTAAACGGATAACACGCCAGTCTACGAAACTGGAGACTTGGGGGTTCAAATCCCTCCGCTCCCGTTATCCCCTGGTAGCTCAGTTGGTAGAGCGCCTGTTTGAAGAGCAGGAAGTCGTCAGTTCGATACTGATCTGGGGGGTATCCTAGAAATAGCAGTTATAGTCATTCTGAATTCTAAATTCAGAATTCTCAATTCTATAATAATACACCCCTGTAGCCCAACAGGAAGAGGCGCTAGACTTAGGATCTAGATGTTGCTGGTTCGATTCCAGTCAGGGGTATTGGTGACACGCGGAGATGGAGCAAGAGTGGCTCAGTAGGTTCATACCCTAAAAATCAGTGAGTGCAACTCTCACCTCCGCCACCAAACGCAGGTGTAATATCATGTTCGGTAGCATCGGTATTATATAGGGAAAGTAAGGAAGAAGGAAGAAGGAAGAAGGAAGAAGGAAGAAAAACTCTAAGATAAGGTAGATATTTCTCCAGTTTTTACACAAACGATACCAACGGACATGATATGATTTATTGCCCTGTAGCTCAGTGGTAGAGCGATCGCCTGTTAAGCGAACGGTCGTAGGTTCAATCCCTACCGGGGCAGTTATTTAATGCCGGGTGGACAAATAATTCAGTCAAAGTTTTTAATCCTTCGACTATTACTTCTGACTTTCTTATTGAGGAGTGGTCTAATGGTATGACATCGCTCTTTGAAAGCGAAAATGCAGGTTCGATCCCTGCCCCCTCAGTTATTATACTTCTTATGTGTGAGTTCAAATATCATTAGGAGTATCAACATTTGCTCCTGTGGCGGAATAGGTAGACGCGACAGACTTAAAATCTGTTTTAATTTTGTGGGTTCGACTCCCACCAGGAGTATTCTGAAACAAAACTTTTAGGGATTGAGAAAAAATACTTAAATTTTCAAGTAGTCATCAAACTTGTATTATAGCAATCCTAAATGATTTGTGAGAATTTTTATAATAGTTAAGATTGACGAAAAACCTTCAAAATTCTGATTCCTGACTCCTGTAAGGGCGATTCGCGTTTTGCATTCTCCAAAGCTTTCCTAAGGTCATGCTCCGCATTCATGTCGGCTCTTAATTGAAATAGGATTGCTATAGGTAATTTCGTTGGACAAAAGCTGGCCTTAGCTGGCCTTTTTTACAGGCTAATCAGAGTTTTATATGATACACTAATGAATTTTTTCCAAAAAAGCCTCAGAAGCCCGATCGATCGAGGTTTTTTTCAATCAACTTTATTAAGGAAAATATTGCACAGCAAGGAGTTTAGGATATTCATGCAACAAAGACAATAGTAATTATTTTATATAATTAATCTAGGTGGAATTAATTACCTTTAGTCTAATTAACTGATGCAGAAAATTCTCAACTATGAACTCCTAGAAGAAATTTATGGCAGCGATCGCACAATTGTCTATCGCGCTTACTCCGAATCATACAAAAAATTAGTCATCCTCAAACTACCCAACCATCCCTATCCTAATTTCCATTCCTTAACTAAATATCGCAACGCTTATACCCTACTAAAAAACTTGAACATTCCGGGGGTTGTAAAAATGCTAGCACTGGAAAAATTTGAGCAACGTTTAATGTTAGTAATGGAAGATTTTGGCGGGATATCTCTACCAGAATATCTCAGTCAAGAAAATCTTTCTAAGCACCCTAATTCAGCCAACATAAATCAATTTTTCAAGATAGCTCTACAAATAATTAACCCCCTAGAAAAACTACACCAAAATCGGATTATTCATAAAGATATTAAACCTCAAAATATTATCATTAATCCCCAAAAAAAACAAATTCAACTAATAGATTTTAGTACCACAACAAAACTGCCCAAAGAAACAGCAGAAATACGCAATCCAAATACCCTAGAAGGAACCCTCGCTTATATATCACCAGAACAAACAGGGCGAATGAATAGAGGAATTGATTATCGGAGTGATTTCTACTCATTAGGAATTACATTTTATGAATTATTAACAAGACAACTCCCCTTTACTTCAGAAGACCCCATGGAGTTAGTTCACTTTCATATTGCTCGTCAACCACAACCTCTCATAGAATTGAATCCCCAAATACCAGAAACTCTCAATTCTATAGTGTTTAAATTAATCGCCAAAATGCCAGAAGCACGTTATCAAACTGTAGTCGGATTACGCCATGATTTAGAAAAATGTCAATATGAGTGGGAAAATACAAACAAAGTCACAGTATTTGACCTAGGAAAAAAAGACATTAGCAAACACTTAATAATTCCAGAAAAACTCTATGGAAGAGAGCAAGAAGTAGAAGTATTACTCACAGCATTTGAGAGAGTATCTCACAGAGAAAAATCTCAAAGTGAATTGATGTTAGTAGGAGGTTATTCAGGGATAGGAAAATCAGCATTAGTCAATGAAGTGCATAAACCAATTGTAGAGAAACGAGGTTATTTTATTGAAGGAAAATTTGACCAATTTCAAAGAGATATACCATTTTCAGCATGGTTAAATGCCTTTCAAGAATTAATCAAACAAATTTTAAGTGAACCCGAAGAAAAATTACAAGTATTTGCCTGTAAATTACAGGAAATATTAGGAGAAGAAGCACAAGTAATAATAGATGTAATTCCCGAATTAGAATTATTAATAGGTCAACAACCTGCAGCCACAGAATTATCTCCGACGGCAGGAGAAAATCGGTTCAATTTATTATTCTTAAAATTTATCTCTGTATTTGCTCAAGCAGACCATCCATTAGTAATATTTCTTGATGACTTACAATGGGCAGATTTAGCTTCTCTGAAGTTGATGAAGTTGGTGATGGAAAAAATAGAGATTAACTATTTATTATTAATTGGAGCTTACCGAGATAATGAAGTGAATCCTGGGCATCCTTTGATATTAACTCTTGAGGAAATCAAAAAAACTGGAGCAATTGTTAATCAAATAATTTTGTCACCTTTGAGTCGGTCAGCACTGAATAATTTAGTAGCGGATACTATTAATTATTCTCCAGAAGAATCACTGCTACTCACGGAACAGATTTATCGAAAAACAGAAGGTAATCCATTTTTTAGCAGTCAGTTTATCAAGTCTTTGTACAAAGAAGGATTAATTTTTTATTCTCAGGATCAAGAGGAGAAATGGTTGTTAAATTTGGCAGAAATTAAAATTTTGGCAGCCACAGGAGATGTGGTAGAATTGATGGCAACCGAAATTCAAAAATTACCATTAGCAACTCAAGAATTATTAAAATTAGCAGCTTGTATAAGTAATCAGTTTGACTTAGAAACTCTATCTATTGTGTATGAAAAATCTCTGGATGAAACAGCCTTATACTTATGGAATTCTTTATCAGAAGGATTGATTTTACCAGCAGATGAAACCTACAAATTTTATCAGGGAGAAAAGGATGATAATTTGCCAGAAATAAAAGATAAAAAAACACCGATATATCATTTTCTCCACGACCGGGTGCAACAAGCAGCTTATAGTCTAATTCCCGAACAAAAAAAGCAAGAAACTCATCTAAAAATAGGTAGATTACTGTTAAATAATACCGGAGAGGAAAAAATAGAAGAAAAAATCTTTGAAATTGTGAATCAACTGAATTATGGTGTGGAATTAATTAGAGGAAAAGACATCAAAGAAAACTTAGCAAGTTTAAATTTAAGAGCGGGAATAAAAGCGAAAGTATCGACGGCTTATCAAGCAGCAATATCTTATTTTCAGATAGGGATAAATCTACTTACTGAAAATAGTTGGTCAACTCAATATCAACTAACATTAGCACTATATGAAGCAGCGGCAGAAGCTAACTATTTGTATGGTGAGTTTAAAGAAATGGAGAAGTTGGTGGATATTGTCTTAGAAAAATCTCATAAACTTTTAGATAAAATGAAAGTTTATGAAATAAAAATACAAGCCTATATTGGTATGACTAAAATGCCAGAGGCTTTAACTATTGGTTTATCTGTTTTGTCACTGCTTGGTATTAGCTTTCCCACAAATCCAACTCAATCATATATTCAAGAATACTTACAAATAACTCAAGGTAACTTTAGGGAAAAAAATATCTCAGAATTGATTAATTTACCATTGTTAGAACAACCAGAAAAATTAGCATCAATGCGAATTTTATCATCTCTTATTTCTATCGCATTTTTTTGTAATCCGGCATTATTACCACTGATTGTATGTGAGCAAATAAATTTATCTTTAGATTCAGGAATATCTCCATTTTTTGCTGTTTCTTGTGCCTTCTATGGATTGCTTTTATGCGGACTAGAACAAGATATTGATACTGGGTATAAATTTGGAAAACTTGCCTGTGAAGTGTTAGAAAAATTTCACAGTAAAGATAAGAAAGCTCAAGTATTTGATCCTGTGTACGATGGTATAGAACACTGGAAAAATCATATTCGTGACACTCTTCCTCATTTGCTGGAAGCTTATAAAGTAGGTTTGGAAACAGGAGATTTGGAGTATGGTACTTATTGTATTATTTTCCATAGCATTCACTCTTACTTTGCCGGAGTACCCCTGGATAAACTGGAGCTAGAAATAGAAAATTATAGCAATTCTATCAAACAGCTCAAGCAAGACAATAATTACTACTATAGCAAAATTTTTCATCAAGCTATTCTCAATTTACTAGAGGATGCAGAAAATCCTGAATTATTATCAGGCAGTGCTTTTAATGAGGAAAAATTTATTCCTTTTTATGAAAATATTAACGATCAGTATGCTTTATTTCAGATTTATTTGAATAAATTAATTTTATCTTATTTACTCGGCAATTTTCAGAAGGCTAAACATTATGAAGTGTTAGGATTAGAATATATTGATGGTGTAACTGGATTATTTTTTATTCCTGTATATTATTTTTATAGTTCACTAACTAAACTAGCTTTTTACCCTAGTGCTACAGTTGATGAACAAAAACAAATACTAGAGCAAGTAACCGCCAATGCAGAAAAAATGAAATTCTGGGCACAACACGCACCTGCTAACCATTCCCACAAATACTATTTAATAGAAGCAGAAAAACACAGGATACTCGGAGACAAAATAACAGCNAACAAAAACAAATACTAGAGCAAGTAACCGCCAATGCAGAAAAAATGAAATTCTGGGCACAACACGCACCTGCTAACCATTCCCACAAATACTATTTAATAGAAGCAGAAAAACACAGGATACTCGGAGACAAAATAACAGCTATTGAAGCTTACGAACAAGCGATCGCTCTCGCTACAGAAAACGAATATATTCAAGAAGCAGCTTTAGCAAACGAACTATGTGCCAAATTTTATCTAGAGTGGGGCAAAAGCAAAGTTGCTCAAACATATATGATCGAAGCATACTATGGATATATCAACTGGGGAGCAGTCGCCAAAGTCAGAGACTTAGAAAAACGATACCCACAATTACTCGCTACAGTGTTAGTTTCCTTTTCAGAAAAAAAACACCTCCTCAGCAGTAGTAGCTACACTCATAGTTCTGAGAGCAATAGAGAAAATATTCTCGATCTAGCAACTGTACTCAAAGTTTCTCAAACTTTGTCTGGAGAAGTGAAGCTAGAAAATTTACTCTCAACTTTAATTCAACTGATGATGGAAAATGCGGGGGCACAAAAATGCGCTCTCATTCTCGTCAAAGACCAAAAGTTAATCCTTGAAGCAATGACTCATGTTGTCGATACAGTTATCCCTACTGATAATAACCAATATCTCCAAAATTTCCAGCGACTTCAAGTACCTGTTTTAGCAACTCAAGAATTACCCCAAGCATTAATTAACTATGTGTGGCGCACTCAAAAATTCCAAGTATTCGATGATGCGACTACAGAAGCAACATGGGTAAATGACTCTTATCTGAAACAACAGCAACCTAAGTCTATATTATGTACTCCTATTATCAAACAAGGTAAACTTATCGGTATTATCTACTTAGAAAATAATTTAACAACAGGTGCATTTACTGCCGAAAGATTACAACTGTTAGAAATGATTACGACTCAAGCAGCAATTTCTCTAGAAAATGCTTTGCTTTACGATACTTTAGAACAAAAAGTCGAGCGACGCACCCTACAATTAAACGAAAAAAATCAAACTTTAGCTCAAACATTAGAAGAATTAAATGAAAAAAATCAATGTTTGGCTAAAACTCTAGAAGAATTAAACGAAAAAAATCAATGTTTGGGTCAAACTCTCAAAGAATTAAAACAAACTCAAACCCAACTAATTCAAACTGAAAAAATGTCATCTTTAGGGCAATTAGTGGCAGGAGTTGCTCACGAAATTAATAACCCAGTCAACTTTATTTATGGCAATCTAGACTATACTCAAGAATATACTAAAGACTTATTAAATATAATTCAAATATATCAGGACAATTATCCAGAACCTGTGGATGAAGTAATAGATATTATTGAAGATGTGGAGTTAGATTTTTTAGTTGAAGATTTACCGAAGCTATTAACTTCTATGAAAGTAGGAGCTGACCGAATTAAAAAAATTGTCGAATCTTTACGCAACTTTTCTCGTCTTGATGAATCAGAAGTTAAGAATGTAGATATACATGAAGGTATAGATTCTACTCTGATGATTCTCCAAAATAATCTCAAAGCTAAACCCCATGAATTGGAAATTAAAGTTGTCAAAAATTATGGTAAATTGCCTAAAGTAAAATGTTATCCAGGAGAACTTAATCAGGTATTTATGAATATTATTGGTAATGCTATTGATGCACTAGAACCCATGAGAAAAGAATCAAGTAATTTGCTTCCTCAAATTACTATTACAACAAAAATAGAAACAGAAAACCAAGTCATAATTCAGATTACTGATAATGGTATGGGTATGAGTGAGACGGTGCAAAAGCGAATATTCGATCCCTTCTACACCACAAAAGAAGTAGGTAAAGGTACAGGGTTAGGTTTAGCAATTAGTTATCAAGTTATTGTGGAACGTCATGGGGGAAAATTAGAATGTATTTCTACTCCACAAAAAGGTACGGAATTTATCATCTCAATTCCCCTATGACAATAATTAGGGTTTGCTGAAAAAGTCTTTTTTAAGGAGTAGGGGAGTAATTTTTTTGCTCAACTCTTCCCCAAAATCTTAACTTTTTGAGTATAAAGAGCTGAAAACTAGGTACTTTTTCCCGACCTAAAAATGCACCTTATTTCTTGTCAATGCTTTAAGATTTAATCACCAAGCCCTAATTATTGCAACCAGAAAAAGGAAGGAAAATTACCAATTTCTTGGAAGTTTAAACTAAAAATTCTCGTTCCCTTCTTTTAACACTGAAAACTCATATTCAAATCCACGCCGATGAGAATCTAATTGTAAAGTGTATACCCCACTCATAGAAATAACACCTGTCCACTCATTTTCATTACCTTCAACATTAGTTTCCCTTGCTATCAGTTGGCCATCAGGATTAATAATTGCTGGAAAGACATCCCCAAAATTTTTGATAGTTAGGATCTGACCTTGAATCATCCTAAGCCGATAGCTATGATTACCAGGCCCAATAATCTCACCTCTAATAATAGTTGTGTCACTTTCTGGGGAAAAAGTAATAATCCGATCTACTGTTGCACAACTACTGCGAGTTTTGTTTTTAGCAACCCAACCCTTAACAGGATTAGTAATTTGTAGCCAACCAGATTGTTCATCTACAACAGAAATAAAGGTATTATTGTTAAGTTGACCAACTATATTACCTTCTTTAACTTCTGGACTGCTACGAACATTTAGAGGTGCTTCCGGATCGTCTACTATAGCCATACCTATTTTACACTCCGATGTTGGTGATGCGATCGCACTAGATTCTTGACTAACTACATCTGAGAAATTGGGAGTTGAAGATAAGGACTTTGGTTGATCAACAACAATTTGGTTTGTCATATTTTTTGATTTCCTGTGTTTGAACTCTATGTTTTAATCATCTCCTTAATTTTGGCGAAGTGGGATAATGTGAATAATTTATCACAACAACCTTGTTATAACGGATGGACGTGCATTTTCTTGCACAATGACTGGCGATCGCTCCTTTAATAATTAATAATTAATAATTAATAATTAATAATTAAATAATTGATCTTTATTAGCCTCCCCCCATAGGGGAAAAAAGCGGTTGTTTGCGGAGCAGTCCGTTCGCCATATCCAATCAACTAAGAGAGCGGTCGTTTTTGCTGGTGCATAACTCCGTTAACGGCGCTTGAGCCGACATGAAACGCCATATCTAATCGACCAAGAGAAATAAATTTTTTCGACATTTGTGTCAATTCTCTCCCTTTTAGGGAGAGGTAATTATCAATTAATGAAAGATACCTTCTTAGGTATTGAAAAAGTACCTGGTTTTCATCTCTTGATGCACGGTTCCCGAAAAATCAAAAAGTTAGCATTTATGGTAATAGTTGGGCAAAAAAATTACTCCCCTACTCCTTAATTTTTCGGTCAAGGTACAGGTTTAGGTTTAGTAATTAGTTATCAAGTTATTGTGGAACGTCATCGGAATTTTAGAATATNTTCCCGAAAAATCAAAAAGTTAGCATTTATGGTAATAGTTGGGCAAAAAAATTACTCCCCTACTCCTTAATTTTTCGGTCAAGGTACAGGTTTAGGTTTAGTAATTAGTTATCAAGTTATTGTGGAACGTCATCGGAATTTTAGAATATATTTCTACTCCACAAAAAGGTACAGAATTTATAATCTTAATTCCCCCTACGACAATAATTATTGCACCTAGAAAAAAGCCAGGAAAATTAATAATTTCTTGAAAGTTTAAACTAAAAATTCTCGTTCCCTTCTATTAACACTAAAAATTCATATTCATATCCACGCAGATTAGAATCTAATTGTAAAGTGTATACCCCACTCAGAGAAATAATATCTGTCCATTCATTTTCATTACCTTCAACATTGGGTTCTCTTGTGATAAGTTGGCCATTAGGACTAATAATTGCTGGAAAGACATCCCCTAAATTTTTGATAGTCAGGGTCTGACCCTGAATCATCCTGACCCGGTAGTTATGACTACCAGTACCAATAATCTCGCCTCTAATAATAGCTGTGTCACTTTCTGGGGAAAAAGTAATAGTCTTATCCACTTTTGCACAACTACTACGAGTTCGGTTCTTGGCAACCCAACCTGTAACAGGATTAGTAATTTGTAGCCAACCAGATTGTTCATCTGCCACAGAAACAAAGGTATTATTGTTAAGTTGACCAACTATATTACCTTCTTTAACTTCTGGGCTGCTACGAACATTTAGAGGTGCTTCAGGATCATCTACTATCGCCATATTAATTTTACATCCTGATGTTGGTGGTGTAATAATAACTGGACTAGATTTTTGACTAACTAAATCTGAGGAGTTAGGAGTTAAAGATGAGGACTTTAGTTGACCAGAAACTAGGTTGCTATCCAACGTTTGTGTCTGGAAATAATTACTAGCAAATTGTGAGGAACCAGACTGAATTGTGAAATAAGCCATAGAAGTGGCACTTGCAAATCCAGCTATTCCTGTAATGATTAGTTGTCCCANAATAACTGGACTAGATTTTTGACTAACTAAATCTGAGGAGTTAGGAGTTAAAGATGAGGACTTTAGTTGACCAGAAACTAGGTTGCTATCCAACGTTTGTGTCTGGAAATAATTACTAGCAAATTGTGAGGAACCAGACTGAATTGTGAAATAAGCCATAGAAGTGGCACTTGCAAATCCAGCTATTCCTGTAATGATTAGTTGTCCCATATTCAATGACATAATTTTTATCTCCTTATTAACTTGATTATATGTTTACTTTTTTGGTCAATTTGAATTTTAATCAGAAGCATAACTGTTAACTATTAAAGCAAATATAATATAAATATTTTAACCATATAATAGTTAACTAAATAATAGTTAACTAAACCATGTAAAAATAGAGTTATACAAAGGTGCAAATAAATCGCGACCAACTATTAAATAGAGTTAAGACAGAAGTTCTGCAAATGCGATTGCAGTCTCTACACCATGCAGTGATAGTTAATCTTGTCCGTCAGCAACCACCCCAACAATTAAAACGTTCTTGGGATATAGAAGTAAAAGTAGGAAAGCGCCCTATTTTTCAACTCCCTCCTAAAGTAAATATNAGAGTTATACAAAGGTGCAAATAAATCGCGACCAACTATTAAATAGAGTTAAGACAGAAGTTCTGCAAATGCGATTGCAGTCTCTACACCATGCAGTGATAGTTAATCTTGTCCGTCAGCAACCACCCCAACAATTAAAACGTTCTTGGGATATAGAAGTAAAAGTAGGAAAGCGCCCTATTTTTCAACTCCCTCCTAAAGTAAATATTATGCAAGTTTTTGACCGCATGAAAGGCAAATTACTATTATTAGGAAATCCTGGAGGTGGTAAAACTACAACTTTATTGGAATTAGCAAGAAGACTTGTGATTCGGGCGGAAAAAGACGAAAAAACACCAATCCCAGTATTATTAGATCTTTCAAAATGGCAAAATAACAATCAGGAAATTTCGGATTGGTTAGTCGAGCAACTTAAGTTTAAATACAATATTCCTAAGAAAGTTACTATAAATTGGTTAGAAAATCAGCAACTATTACCTTTAATAGATGGCTTCGATGGAGTATCCCCAGAATTATCTGAACATTGCTTAGACAGGATTAATAAATTTTCAGTAGATTTTCAACCAAAACACTTAGTTGTCTGTAGTAGTTTTGCAGCTTATAAAAATTGTCATAATAAGTTGAGAGTGAATGCTGCTGTCTTATTACAACCTTTAAAAAACAGCCAGATTCAAGATTATTTATTACTGGCTAGAAGTCGAGAACTTTGGAATTATATTCAGGATGAACCAGAGTTATTAAACGTAGCTAAAACACCATTAATGTTAACCATGATGACTTTAGCTTATGAGGAAATTTTAATTGCTGCTTGGAGAAGAATTACTTCTAAAGAGGGAAGAGAAAAATACTTATTAAATGCTTATATTCGTTCTCAATTAGGGGGAGAAACTAACTATAAATGGTATCCGAGAAATCAAGAACCACTACCAGAACAAACAAGACGGTGGTTGGCATGGTTAGCACAGCGAATGGCAGCAGAAAATATTCAGGAATTTAAAATAGAAAAATTACAGTCAAGTTGGCTAGATCCTAATGGCGAGTTACAGACCTATAAGTTAATTATTAATTTGATTAGTGTTTTATTTTGGGGGTTTACTTTTGGATTTATTTTTACCTTAGTTTGGGAATTAAAAGAAGGGTTAATTTGTGGTGCTATTGGTGGGTTAATTGGCGGGAAGTTTGGTTTGCCCGGACTGAAAAGTTTAGTGCTGCGAATTGTTTTATTTAGTAATGGACATATTCCCTGGAATTATCGTCGTTTTCTTAATTATGCTAGTAGTCGATTATTGTTACAAAGAATAGGCGATCGCTATCAATTTATTCATCATTTATTGTATAGACATTTTACTGAGATGTAGTGGGAATTCCAGCTTTATTAAATACTTGTTCAGCAGTTAATTCTAATCCTTTAAATAAAGAATTTATCAGTAGGGTATCTATCATATAAGTTTGTGGCGGTGCATCTGGATAAAAAACTTTCATTAATTGATAATTGATAATGGATAATTGATAATTATCTCTGGTTAAAACCGTTCTTGATTGAATATCGGGAAATATCATTTCTTCTCTTGGTCGATTGGATATGGCGTTAACGGAGTGGCTCTGCAAGAGCGGGAGACCGTTCCCTCCGGGACGCTTCGCGTTACATGTCGCGCAGCGAAACGCCATCCCATCCTACGGAATGCTGCCTCTTTCAGAGGAGCTTCGCTAACGCAAACGACCGCTTTTTTCCCCTATCCAAGGGGAGGCTTTAAACCAGAATTATTTAATAATTAATAATTAATAATTAATTATTAATTATTGGGTAATACTCCTAGCTTGACTATCAACAACCCACACCCTTAATACACCAGCATCTAAATAATCTCTAGCTTGAGCTATGAGTTGACCAAATGTTTGAGCAGGAGAAATAATTTCTATTACTAAATCGGGCAAAATAGGACAAAACTCATCTGCTATCCATTCTGGAGATAAGTGTTCATAAGAAACATATAAAATCTCTGGTATAGAAGCCCTAAGCGTATCTCCAGAAAATAGGTCTAAGTCGAGAAGTAATTGATAATTTATGGGTAATAATTGATTGGATTTGGGATGAAAGGAGAGGTCTAATACACCCCACACTCCCCACACTCCCCACACTC
>NZ_LGSU01001424.1 GCF_002260545.1 Hydrocoleum sp. CS-953
AATTAATGTAGTGTTATTATGATTATGTAAAGTTAACTAAAGGGTAAGGATTTTATTATCTACAAAAGTTAAATTGCCCAAACTCCATATCATCTGAGTTCTTTAAAATAAAATAAAAATTATAAATTATGGACTTGATTTAATTCTCATTCCTAAACTCCTATACGGAGATGGTCTAACGGTCACATTTGAAAATAATAACTTAGGCGAAAAGCTGGCATCTGCGCTATAGTAGATTTAAGTGCTACTAATTTAGTCTCACAATGAAAAAAGATTGCTGGAACAATCCTTTGAGATTGCAAGTTGAACAGTTAACATAACCTTGGCAAAAATATTACTCTAATAATGTTTCATTTTAGATAGTGATGAATGCCAATCAATACCAAGCTTGTGATACAATTTATATATTCCTAGTAATTCTAGGCTTGATACACGAAAGATGCTCATCAATATAAATGACAGTAAAGAGAAAATTTTTATTTGTCAAGCTTTCCAGTAAGTAATTTTTCATAAATACATTTGCATTTGACCAAGTTATTGATTGGGAGTATAAAAAGCCAATGCTACAACGCAAGATATATCAACTTTGTTGTGATGGTCGTGAGGTATGTATTTTCTTGCGAGATCAGCAGCGTTGGATAGAACAAGCAAAAATATTGGATATAGAGGGAGATTTAGTAACGATACGCTACGAAACAGATGAAGAAGATGAAATCTGTTCTTGGGAAGAAATGGTCCGTTTAGAAAGTATAGGGGCTATTACCCAAAAACTAGCGTCCGTGCCCAGGGGTAATATCGATCCTCTAGTATCTGAAGATTGTCCAGAAGCTGAACAGATTCGCAACCACTATCCAGAATCAAATCAACAAGAATAATTGAGATATCTCAGATAGATGATTAATGACTAAATTATTTTCGTTAAATACATAGAAATATGTCTTATTATAGTTAAAATTGATGAATTAGTCATTTTTATTGCTCTCTCCGTTAGAAGTAAAAGGAAAATGAAGCGACTCAAACATAGGACAGTACCCATCAGATGTTACCCTAAAGCCATATAGAGCTGAAACAGGATTGGAACAACGTTGTCCTCGGTAATGTACACAATTACCACAACAATGTAACTCAGGAGAGAGCAAGCGATCGCTGGTTTGACTAAGAAGTTCTCGTTGGGATATTCCTTTAATGACCAGTTCTTCTCCTTGCCAACGAACCTCTACAAGACCTGTATCCGCAAAACTTGGCCAACGATTATCATTTGTAATGCTTTGAGGTAAAGAAATTATTACCTCTGTCTCTAATTCATTTAATTCCCCTTCATAATTAGTTTCTGGTAATGTAGGTACTATAAAAGTTTCACCTATTGGTAACTCTACTAATGTACCATTAGCTGGAGAGTGTAGTTTATAACGGTTGCGTAACTCTTCAAGGTTAGTTAGGTCAGCTAAATAATTAGGATGGCCATGGACGAAAATTATATGTTGAGGACGTAAGTTGTGAATTAACTGTGTTGTACCAAGTCCATCACAATGATCGGTCAACAGATATGTTTCGGTATGAGCAAAATTCAACTCCTGTCGTATCTTTCCTGGTATTTCTGGTAGTAAGATAATAACAGAATTATCTTGATTAATAACGTATTGGCTCAAATCAGTATCCTTGTCCGCAATGAGGATATAAGGTTTTTCTGTGGAAGGTAATTTTCCTGGCGATCGCCTCAGCACACGCGGTTTTATTTTTTCGTCCCAAAATAGAGGTTGATGTTGAGCAAAATTTTGTACAGTTGTGGGAAATTGGGACAATAGTTCTAAATAAAGGTCACAACCTCTGGCTACTTTTTCCTCTACCCAAATATCTAAATCGCGGCCTGTAAAATAATGGTGACTGCGTAGAAGCATCAACAATTCTTGTCCTAATCCTAAAGGGGGGGTAGGTAAGATAACTGAAGTTCCTGAAATAATAGCTTGATATATCTTTTCGGCCAGGTTATTCTCTAATTGTCGCCGATGTGGATAACGGGCAGTGCCATAGTTACCTTCAATTATTAATACATCTGGCTTGAGTCCTCGTAAATTTCCTAAAGGTAGACCTTCAACCAAACGACTGTTTGATAAAAAGAAATCTCCTGTATATAAGAGTTTATAGGTTCGATTTTTTCCAGTATAGGTGAGGAGAAAAGCTGTTGCTCCTGGTAAATGACCTGCTGGAAAAAGCTCTACAGTTAGACCAGTACGAAGTTCTACTGGTGAGTGCCAAGGTAAAGGTTGACAAAAATTAGGGATTTCAGAAATAGGAATTTCTGGCCAATTTAGAGGTAGAAGTTTAGTTGTTGCCTCACTAGCATATATTGGCAATTTTGGAAAAGTTTGATGAAGTGGCAAAAGTCCTTGAGCATGATCTGAATGTGCATGACTACATAGGACAATATCTGCAGGAGGTTGTTGTTTTATTTCATTAGTTAATAATGAAATATCGGTAATACCACAATCTAATAAAATCCGGTGTACTCCAATCCGAACTAGCAGACATATTCCATCATCTGCGTGACCTACACTATAAGCTAAACATTCTAAATCTATCACAAGGGTTATTTCAATTATCAGTTATCAGTTATCAGTTATCAGTTAGCTTCTTACAGAGGAACTTTCCTTTCCTGCGGAATGCTACGCAAAGTTTAAGAGTTATCAGTACCTCTGACTCTCTGTATCGGGATTGAAATACTGAATTGAAACTTTTTTTATCCCCTATTTGCTTCGCTCTAGTGCCGCTACGCGGAAGTCAAAATTCAAAATTCAAAATTCAAGCATTATTGATTAGTAAGGCTTTTAGGATTTTGTAACTGGTCAGTTATTTCCGCCATTCTGCACTAGGAAAATTTTGGATACTAATAATTTAAAATTTTACCCAATTATTAATTATTAATAATTAATAATTCTGGTTTAAAGGCTCCCCTTGGATAGGGGAAAAAAAGTGCTAGGATATTTCCCGATATTCAATTCCGTAACGGTTTTAACCTTCTTGTAATTATCAATTATNGGGGAAAAAAAGTGCTAGGATATTTCCCGATATTCAATTCCGTAACGGTTTTAACCTTCTTGTAATTATCAATTATCCATTATCAATTAATGAATCATCTTTAAGTTTAAGAACTTATTGACAAAATACCCGATAAATAAAATCTCAAATCAACTAAAGTTTTTAGTATTTTGATTCCTAATAAGTATTCAGTATTCAGCAGTCAGCAGTCAGCTATGAATTATTAACTGTTCACGTTTATAAATAATTAGTCTCTAACCAGAATTAAAAGTTATGTTTTCCCTGCATTCCGCAGAAAATAAAAAGGTAATAAGCTAACCTTAGTAATTACTTTATTCTTTAAAAAGCTTTTGGTGCAACATTCCGATCCAAAAATCAAAAATAAAATCAATTATTATCAAGAAATTATGAATTACTTCCCCCTATTACCAAAAAAAGAGGTCCAAAGCCTCCCCTTTTAAGAGGGTGAAAAAAATATTTAATTCAGTATTTCAAGCCTTCGACTAAAGTCGGAGGTGCGCTGATAACTGTTAACGTTAACGAAGTTCCTCTGCAAGAGGCAGTTCCTCTGTTTTGCTGACGCAAAGCTCCGCTAACGCTGCGCGACATGGAAAGCGGAGCAGTCCGTCAGGATAAAGCGCAGCTCCGACCCAGGAGGCAAGAGGCTAACTGTTAAGTTAGCGAAGCTCCTCTGAAAGAGGCAGTTCCTCTGTTAGCGCAGCTCCGACCCAGGAGGCAAGAGGCTAACTGATAACTGAAATTACCCATTGCCTATTCCCTATTCCCTCTTTTCTGGAGATGTCTAATTTTTACTGAAAATTACTAAATATTAAACTACAAGAATAATTTTTTAGCTTAATTGCTAGCTTACAATCTTGGATGAGAAAAGATCCAGCGTATATTTCTATACGCTTACAAAACTTTATAATTATTCATAATTAAGAGCCTGGTAGTAGTGTATATTTCAATTCAATGTTGCGAGGGATCTCCCGTGATAATCGACAGATTTAACGGGAGGGGAATCACGACCCACAAAAAAACAGATATTGGTATCAAACTTGTCAAGTTTTTCTGTTGACAACATGCCAATAATTATGATCCTCTTGACTAAGATTAGGAGTGGCGGTAATACGCACCTGATTGCTGAACCTAGACAACTCAAGATATGGAGTTAAACTCAGAGAACTTTAGTTATTCCGTCAGAAGGTCATTTCTTGAAGGAAACTAGGTGAGTACATAATTTTTAGCACAAGACNTTGGTATCAAACTTGTCAAGTTTTTCTGTTGACAACATGCCAATAATTATGATCCTCTTGACTAAGATTAGGAGTGGCGGTAATACGCACCTGATTGCTGAACCTAGACAACTCAAGATATGGAGTTAAACTCAGAGAACTTTAGTTATTCCGTCAGAAGGTCATTTCTTGAAGGAAACTAGGTGAGTACATAATTTTTAGCACAAGACGGCGGTGGGTCTCATCGTTGCTGCCTGTGGAGGCGTAGACATCAGTCAGCCGGCAAGACAGGAAGCTCCATCCGTGAGGAGGAGAAGCTCCCCCTATAATCTTCGATTTAGCGGGAGAGAACGTCACAAAAGTATAAAACTTAAAAAAATAGGCTCATAAGTCTATACAATTCTACTCCTACTTCAGGAATAGATTTTAGCCATGAGTCCAAATTTTTCAGTTTTGTAACTAAAAAATACATTTTTTTCAGCAAACCTTATTAGATCTAGGAGATAGTTCAAATGGTTTTTGGACCTGCATCTCAGTTAGGGGTTGGCCTTTTTGAAGATACAGAACCCGTAGAACTGTTGCCCGGACGTTCATCAGAAGAAGTAGAAACTGTGATTCGAGCTGTCTATAGGCAAGTTCTGGGCAATGCTTACGTCATGGATAGTGAAAGACTCAGTGTAGCAGAGTCCAAACTCAAAGAAGGCGAAATTACTGTCCGTGAATTTGTACGTCAAGTTGGACGCTCTGACTTGTATCGTTCTCGGTTCTTTGATACTTGCCCCCGCTATCGTGCAGTTGAATTAAATTTTAAGCACTTTTTAGGTCGCGCTCCCGATGGCTACGATGACATGAAACTTCATAGCAAAATTCTGGATGAAAAAAGCTTTGAAGCTGATATTGATTCCTACATTGATAGTGACGAATATAGTAGTGCTTATGGGGAAAATATTGTTCCTTATTATCGAGGATACAAAACCCAAACTGGCAAAAAAATGGTTGGTTTTACCCATATGTTCCAACTATTGCGTGGAGCTTCCAGCAGCGACTTCAAAGGAAGTTTACCTGGAAAAAGCCCTGCTTTGAATAAATATGTGATTCAAGAAACACCTTTGGCTGTAGTTCCTCCTTCTGGTGGTTCGGATGGTTGGTCATTCCAAGATACAGCTTTAGGTGCTAGAAGTAGACATGGAGTCGGAGCTAGTTCTGGTGGTAAAGTTTACCGCATTGAAGTAACAAACTATAGCTCAAAAGTAGTAAATCGTGTTTCCAAATTCCGCCGTAGCAATAAGGTATTTTTGGTGCCTTTCGATCAACTTTCTAAAGAGTACCAAAGGATTCATCAGCAGGGTGGAGTTATTGCCAGTATTACTCCTATCAACTAGGGGTTAAAATCAGAAAATTATTTACTCATTTTGCCTGAATTGGTTAGTTACTAGATTCGTAATAACTAAAATTGAAATTCAAGAATGAAGTTGTTATAATTTAGTAGTTATATCCAGGATAAGAAAGGGTAAAATTTTTTAAAAAATTTGCAGTAGTTCATGGTTGATAGTTATTCTGTTTATATATGATGAATGATTAGCTATGAGCTATGAACACTGCAAGGATAGTATAGAAAAAAATCAAAATCTTTGAAATAGAATAGAGGAGTTAAAATGTCACTTTGGGTAGACAAAATCGATCCAATAGAACTACGTTCTAATGCCACAGAAGATGAAAAAGAAGTTGTGATTAGAGCTGTTTATAAGCAAGTATTGGGAAATCTCCATGTAATGGAGAGTCAACGTCTAACTAGCGCCGAATCATTTCTGAAAAACGGAGAAATTTCTGTCCGTCAATTTGTTAATATGGTTGCTAAATCAGAACTATATTTCTCTTTGTTTTTTGAATCATCTTCTCCTTATGGATTCGTAGAACTAAACTTTAAGCATATATTAGGTCGTGCTCCTGAAGACCAGGCAGAAATTTCTGAACACGTTCGTATATGTAATGGAGAAGGATACGAAGCAGAAATTGATTCTTACACAAACAGTGACGAATATATTCAAAATTTTGGGGAAAATATTGTTCCATACCCACAAGGTACTACCACTGTAGTTGGCATGAAAAATGTAACCTTTAATCGGACATTTGCTCTGGAACGAGGATATGCTACAAGTGACAGAAATAAGCCTTCCCGATTGACTTTAGATTTAGCTGCTAATATGGGTACGAAAATTACAGAACCTGTATCTGTAAGTGGACCTTATAGCAATACAATTAAGCGTTTTGAAATCTCAGTTACTAAAACTGGTATTGGTCCTGTTGTTAAGCGAAGTGCGACAACCTATACAGTATCTTATGAACAGCTAACTGCAAAAATTAACAGCATTCAAAAAACAGGTGGGAAAATCCTGAAAATTACTGAGGTTGCTTAAATCAATAGTTAAGAACCTTTCTTTAATGGATAATGGATAATGGATAATGATTGATTAATGACAACCTATATCAGAGATTAAAAAAGCTTATTCAAGCACGAAAAAGCAATTTTTATATTCTTTCATTATCAATTATTAATTATCAATTATTAGGAGAGGCTTTCAACCGGATTGATAATTATCAATTATTGTTGGTAAGTTGTTGTTAGAAAACCCGGTTTCTCCTGAAAATATTACAGTAATAGTTTGACTTTCAAGAAACCGGGTTTCTATTTGGAGTAAGTTTTAATAATTATAGGAGTTACACAAAGACCATGTATGTAGCGTTCAAAACTATAACGTTATAGTTTTTTAACCCTATATATAGTATATAATACCTCTGCGGTAAGCATTTCCTGCGGAATGCTGCGCAAACAGCCGTCAGCTATTAGCTATCAGCAAAGAAGAAATTAGCCTCTAAAGAGAATTAAAAGTTATGAATAAAGTTGGTCATCAGCTAATCTTAGAATTGCTTGATTCTTTACAAAAGCTCTTTGCCCAGCATTCTGCACGAAATGGGGAATGCTAATGGGTGAATACTTATCCTCTGCGTAACTCCTGAATTAATAATTAACAATTAATAATTACCTATTCTTTTTTAGAATAGGATTTAATAAAAAGATTTTTTCCTTTTTTCTGCATGATAGGAAAGGCTTGAAAGGTTAATTTTTCTGTAAAATCAGGATTTGATAATATCAAATAGGTTCCTCAGTAAATATCATTTTTAAAGATAGTAATGTATGGATGTCGTAGAATTTGTCGAACGTTCTATAGGACGTTGGCGATCGCAACGTAGTGGCCACAATTTAGCATTTAGTCATTTTGAAGAAGTTCGCTCGACAATAGATATTGTTTCTTTACCAACAAATGCTCCAGAAGTAATAGAATTGTGTAAGTCTAGTGGAGTAGATATTAGTAATGCTATTTCTCCTTTTCAGATGAGTTGGGAAGGAGAATCAGATTGGGATGAAAATGAAATTCTTGAAGGTAGTTGTATTTTAGTACCAATACCTGATAAAGATAATCTCAAAAAAGGAAAGTTATTACGTTCCCAAGGGTATGCAGAAACTATTCCTGCTGCGGGAGAATATCATATTACCGAAGATGGTACTTTTGTTCTACATACAGAATATGACCGTGCTGCTGCTGAAGAAAAAATTTGGTTTGGCACTCCTAATCTTAGGTTTAGAGTATCGTTGATTAAAACGAGTGATGGTAATGGTGTATTAACTGCCTCTTTTTCATCAGAAATTCGTTCTTTATCAACTGAGGAAAAATAATTAGTAGAATAATCAAAATAAGTAAGTCGGTAGGTGGAAATAAACCTAATACTGTTTCACGGAAGTCAAAATTCAAAAGTCATACATTAAGATTTTATAGGCTCAAAACTTTGATACGCTGGTTCATTAATGGATAATGGATAATTGATAATGGATAATTGATAATTACCTCTAGTTAAAACCGTGACGGAATTGAAGATAAGGAAATTCAAGAGCACTTTTTTTTCCTTAAAAGGGGAGGCTTTAAACCAGAATTATTTAATTATTAATAATTCGGTGATTTCAGGAAATTATTTCACATCTTTAGTTTAAAATGATTGGCGACATCTTTAAAATTAATTTGTATCACAATGTCAGACAATTTTTATTTAGCTCAAACTTTTCAGATAACTTTCTTACCGAAAAAATGGGTATAAAGCCTCTCTATTTATGGATAAAAAAAGAAAAAATTTTCCTTTTAACCAATCTTCTCCTTTTCCAGAAGAGGTAATTCTTAATTGTTAATTGTTAATTATTAATTGTTAATTATTAATTATTGAAACTCCTTTTCAGTTGCTTAGGATATAGTTACATTTAATTATGCCTGGCTAATTATATAAATAGTTTTTCTTAAAAACCTTGATAATAAAAAGCAAAAATAATTGAACAATAAATAGGAAAGACTATGAATATTTCCCAGACACAAGATAAAACAAATTTGAATAACTTAATTACTCTAGCTAGTTGGATGGCAGGAGACTTTAGTAATAAAAAACAAGCCTTAGAAAATCCAACTCTTTATGCTCATATTCATGTTTTTTTCCGACCTTTGCCAGAGAATTTTTTTCCTGGTATAGGTTTTTATTCTGAGCAGGTTTATGACTATGACCTCTGGAGTCCATATCGTCAAGGAGTACATCAACTTATAGATAAAGGCGATTATATTTATATAGAAAACTACAAACTTATAGACCCTATTCTCTATGCCGGTGCTGCAAGAGAATTAGACATTTTACATACTATTACTCCAGAAAATCTAGAACGTCGTTATAACTGTTCAATGGTTTTTAAACGAGATGGAGACAAATTTGTAGGGAGTGTTGAACCGGGAAATAAATGTTTAATTCATAAGAGAGGATGCGAGACTTATCTAGTTAGTAAAGTAGAGTTAACTGAAAATACTTGGGTTAGCTCAGATAAGGGTATGGATATTAATACACATAAACAAATATGGGGTTCAGCAGCAGGAGATTTAAAGTTTGAAAAACAAACAAGTTTTGCTGATGAGTTACCGAATATAAATAAGTAGTTAGACAAAATTATTTGTATATTTACTATTCAGTTATGTTTTGATTTGTTACCGAATTATTTGATTATTAATAATTAATAATTAAATAATTCTGGTTTAAAGCCTTCCCTTTTAAGGGAAAAAAAGTGCTCTTGAATTTCCTTATCTTCAATTCCGTAACGGTTTTAACCGAAGGTAATTATCAATTATCAATTATCCATTATCCATTAATGAATAGCTCTTTAGGTAATCTTTACCGAAAAATCAAGATATAAGAGATTGAATATATCAGGAAATATAAAAAGGAGATAGGGAACAGGGAACAGGGAACAGGTAATAAGAAAGAAGAAATTAAGACAACTATTTGTCACTTAAAAATCTAGGAATAGTATTTACCTTTCCGCCTCTGGATATTTACCAGATTTTAACCTTTTGAAGTCTTACCTCTTTTAGATTTTAGTCACTCTAAGCTCTCTGAATACTTGTTTTACAAACAGTCTCTAATACCATTTATCAAAAATTTTATCTATTTCAGAGTAGGGGAGTAAGGGAGTAGGGGACTGTAGGGACGTTGCATCCAACGTCCCTACAAATCAAGAATAATTAACCTTAACTTACCTAAAATCACCAAAAAAGTTATTATACTAAAGTAATTACCTAATAACTGAAGTTTTAATTAAGTATAGCATTAATGGATGGGAATTGGTATAAAGCATCTCCATTCATGGAGAAAAAAGAAAAAAAATACTTTTGGTCAATTCTCTTCTTTATAATAAGAGGCAATTATTAATTGTTAATTATTAATTGTTGAACTACCCAAAATCTATAGTTAATTTTTTCAGGTACTTCAAAAATTCAAGGTAGCAGCCATAAAATAGTCTTGAGGGAGGGCTAAAACAAAATGTTACCACCAATAGCAGAAAAGAAATTACAGGGTTGGATCAGAAGTCGCCATATCATCTGCTCAGGAAATTTCTTTTTATTTGAAACTGTAGAGTATTCTACTATTGATAGATTCACAGAATGTGTTCAAACATTAGGTGGGAGTTTAATATCTGTTAAACCTATTAAGAAAATTTGGATTGGTAATCATAGAAAAGTAGTTCTTTACCAAGCAAAAGCAAGTCTCCATACACCTCACCACGATTTGAAACAATACTGGGTCAAGTACGGTGGTTTTTATACTAGGTTTGATGAACGGGGTTGATCGAGTTTTAAGTAGTAGCTTTTAGGAATATATTCGATACCAAATTTGTCATAAATAGTTTTAAAGTTTAAATGTGAAATAATTTCAATAAATTATATAAAATCTACTTCCTGAGTGAGTTGGGAGGTTCATTCAAAAGGTATAAATTCAGAAGTATCGTTTGGGTTTGGTGACCAAATTTCTACGGGGATTCAACAATTAATAATTAATAATTACCTCTCCTTGAATTCGATGCCCCCAAAGCAAGCATTTATCAGCCCACTCTATATAGTGGTAAAATAACTCCATGCTGAACATGAACTACACTTATCGAATCTATCCAAATGCCGCACAGCAGATTGAACTGCTGGAGTGGCTTGAGACGTGCAGAGGCGTTTACAACTACGCTTTGCGCGAACTCAAGGACTGGATTGCTTCGCGTAAGTGCTCGGTGGACAGGTGTTCGTTGGAGAAGGAATACATCATTCCTGCCGACGAACCGTTCCCCTCTTACCACCGTCAGCAAAACAATCTGCCCAAAGCTAAGAAGCAACTTCCGCATTTAGGCCAGGTACATTCTCAGGTTTTGCAAACTACGATTCGCAGACTGCACGATACCTGGGAAGCGTTTCAGAAGCGTGGGCATGGTTTTCCGCGTTTCAAAAAGTTTGGTCAATTCAAGTCCTTTGTGTTTCCCCAATTCAAGCAGAACCCGCTCAACGGCTTCACCATCAAGCTGCCAAAGATTGGGGACGTTCCTATCAAGCTCCATCGCCCCATTCCTGATGGGTTCAAAGTAAAGCAGGTGCGGGTATTGTCTAGAGTACGGGGGACACAATGGTATGTCGTCGTTACCATTGAGTTGGATATATCGGTTCCTGATGCTCCGGTTCATGGTCGGGCAATTGGAATTGACCTGGGATTGGAGCGATTCTTGACAGCTTCGGATGGCTCTTTCCAGGAGCGCCCTAAGTTTTTCAAGTCGATGCAGAGCAAGCTGAAATTGCTGCAACGCAGAGGGGCGAGAAAACAGAAGGGGTCTAAGAATTGGGAGAAGGCACAGCGAGAAGTAGCCAGAATGCACCATCGGATTGCGAACCGTCGTCGAGACTTCCATCTGAAGACGGCTCACAAGCTTTGTGACCAGGCCCAAACTATCTTTGCAGAAGACCTCAATGTCAAAGGGCTGACGCGAGGGATGTTGGGAAAAGATTGTCTAGATGCTGCCTTCGGACAATTTCTGTCTCTGGCTGAATGGGTGTGCTGGAAACGCGGGGTGTATTTTGCCAAAATCAACCCAAACGGCACCAGCCAAACCTGCCCTAATTGCCTGGCAACTGTCAGCAAAGGGCTGGAAGTCAGAGAGCACCACTGTCTTGAGTGTGGGTATCGAACCCATCGTGACCATGCCGCAGCAGAAATGGTTTTGTATCGTGGACTAGAGAATGTAGTAGCCCAGGGACTCTGGGGAAAGGAAACAGCCTGTCAAGTCGGTCTGTCGGGGGTCTATGACCTAGATAAGTGGCGTGGGGCAGGAATGCTTGCACTGCGAGGTTAGGAAGCCCGCGCTGACCCTACGGGTACAGTGTCGGGAGAATGTCACGGAATACCATTAAGCGGTATACTAGAAAAAGTATGGTGGCCAAGGAGAATGCCAATGTCAAAAAAACGTGGTAGTGCCACCTCTTATACAGAAAGCAAGGTTAAAGTAGGCGTGTCTCTTACTCCCAGTAGCGCTGAGAAGCTAAAGGAGATAGCAAAAGAACTTGGTTTATCAAGGTCTGAGCTAGTTGAGCGCATTGCCAGAGGAGACCTTGCGGTTTTGAGAGAGGCGGCACAAATAACAGCAAGTTTGAATAATCAGTCGGATACTGTCAACAATGCTTTGAGCAAAAATGAATTACCCGAAAGTAAAGTAGATGTTGTCACAGTTCCCGAACCATTAAGGGAGTCTGTAGAAGTACAAACTCAATTATCGGCAAGTTATCAGACTTTACAGCAAGAGTTGGAATCTCAAATGGCACAGGTAAAGGATTTGGAAAACCAAATGGCTGCCATGGTGTCAAGAGAAAGTTATGAAACTTTACAAAAACAATTAGAAGAAGATAAAAAAGTAATTGCAGATTCCCAGGAAAAACTAGCTCAACTCCAGCAACTAGAAGCACAAGTAGCTTCCATGGTTTCCCAGGAAGTATACAAAACTTTGGAGCAAGAGTCTCAAGAGCAAAAGGTACAACTAGAAAAGTTAGAAGAGCAAGTCGCTTCGATGGTGTCCAAAGAAATTCACGATTCTTTGCAGCACCAGTCAC
>NZ_LGSU01001425.1 GCF_002260545.1 Hydrocoleum sp. CS-953
TGACTGCTGATAGCTAACTGCTGACTGCTTATTAAGTAGTTTCTGGAATTGGAAAAGCTTCTCCCTTTAAATAAGCATCAAAATACTTCAAAAAATATCCGAAAAATAATAACATCTCCAATAAAAAGATAAAATAATGAATATTATAGATGAACTAGATGATTTTATCAGTCAGACATGCATAGGCAAAAGAAATAACAAGAGCCTTGGCGGTAAAAATGATTTTGTAGGGAAAATCATACCATGAAGTCAAAGAATTATTAAAGGTTTCTCATAGTTTTATTAGCCAATGGAAAAACTAAGCACTTTTTCATGGCGTAGAAAGTTTAAAGCTTCAATATCAAGGAAAACAAGGTTACTTAAAGCCACAAGAAAAAGAGAAAACAATTGACTGGTTGAGAGAACAAGATTATCTGAGATTATCAGACAATTCTAACTATTTACAGAAGGAATATAAAGTGGTTTTTGAGTCCAATCAAAGTTATTATAGCTTACTCAAGGAAGCAGAAATAACTTGGAAAAAAACTCAAAAAAATAATCTAGCTAAAAATGATAAATTAGTGAAAGTAAAAAAAAGAAATAGAAGAATTGTTGGCTAAATGGCAACCAGAAATAGAAGCTGGAAACATTGCAGTGTTTATGATTGACGAATATCATTTGCTATGGGGCGACATCTTAAGTTATGCTTGGGGAAGAACAGACACAAGAAGAGAAATTCCCATAAAAAATCAAAAGGAAAGACAGACTTATTATGGAGCATTAGATGATCAAATCAAAGAATTTATTGTTCAAGAATATAGATGTGGAAATACGGAAAATACTATTGAAGAATGTTAAATATTTGCAATAACAAAGACCAGGAAAAAGATTGGCAATATTTTGGGATGGAGTAACTTATCATAGTTCTCAATAATTTCGAGAATATTTGATAGCAATTAATCAAGAAAAACCCGAAGAAAAATGGTTGATAAATTGTACAAAATTTGCCCCGAATGCCCCGGAGCAAAACCCGGTAGAAGATATTTGGTTACAAACCAAAAATTTCATAAGACAATTTTATCATCTTTGCAGTTCTTTTAAAATAATTAAGTGGCTATTTAAGTTTTTTGCTGATGGTCAAATATTTGACTTTCCTAAACTTTTTCAGTATGGAATTTTGCCACAACCTATTTAGGACTGCTATATTGTTATACCTCAAGTGTTCTTAGTACAGATATGCCTATGCTAGTTCCGATACTATTTTGCTAACATTTGTTAACAATGCACAGTAAGATCAACTTACTGAGGGGGTATCTCCCAATGTGGTAGAAAATTGCTCTACCACGCTTTTTATAAAGATTCCACGTGCTCCGTTTAAGTCGCGCTCGAGACGAAAACCATCATTACCAGTAACAACTTTTTTGCCACCTAAGTTATTCAGGATTTCACCAGTCCAGCTAACAGTTTTGCTAGTGTAGGCTTCACTTACATCTAAGACGATTTTGTTATATTCACCAGCTTTATGTTTCAAGAAAAGTTCAAATCTGTAATGTGCCCAATTCAGCATTTGCCTGACTGACTTACTTCTGAGTTTTCTGCTTGATTTGGTTGTCATCTGAGAAACTTCAAAAGTTGGCAGTAAAATCACATCAAAGTTTTGAACTAGAAATAAAGCTGTTTTATGGTGCATTTCCGAAATGAGATTTCTCATCTTTAATCTCATTCGATTGGCTGCTTTTTTCATGCGTTGCTTGGTTTTAGATTTAGCCTTCGTCAATCTAGAGATTAAATCATCTAAGTGATAGCAAAGTCTTTGGATTTTTCCAATATCGCTCCTACCTATCCAACCAAAACTATTTTCTGAAAATAGCGTTAAAAAGTTTCTCACTCCAGGGTCTAATGCTACAACCCGACCTTGATTTTCAGTCGGATGTTTTGGTGCATCAACTGGCAAGCAAAGGTAATATTGTCCTCCGGCAACAACTATTCTGCAATCTCCAAAAGTCTCAGGTAATGGCTCAGAAAATTTGAGTAACCCAAGCTTAGTGTGGTAAATACCTTTTGTTGATACTGCCGATTTAGGTATGTAGCAAGACTGAATAGGATTTTTACGAGATTTGAATTTAAGGAGCTGTACCTGTCCTGTTTGAGAATACTTAACTTTTGCTTCTCTGACTGCTATACAAGCATCACGAACAGCAATAGATTTTATCTGGTAAGGAACAGGTTTAGACCACTCAGGTAAATTCTTCAAAATCCCACCCTTGATTGCTTTCCAATTAGCCTTGGTATCAGGTTGTTGAAGGTATTCAACGGTTCGGTTATAGGTAAACCTAGCCACACCTATCCATTGTCTGAGTAGTTGCCTTTGTTCACGGCTGAGGTAAATCCGAATCTTCTTTGATTTTTTGTTTGTACTTTCTAAGTCCGTGGACTCTACAGGAGAATATGTGGATGATCGAGAGAACATCGGCGACCATTTCTGATTCTGGACAATATATAGCTGGCCCTTGAACCAGGATTTCCCCACCGTTTTGTTCGACCAAATACTGTATAAGCTCGAATCCAAATCTGGTAAGTCTGTCCCGACAGGTAACAATAATTGTGAGCTTATCGCCTCGCAAGAGTCTGTCCAGTATGGCTCTAAGACCTTTTCGCTTGAAGTTAAGTCCACTGCCAATGTCTTTGATGATTTCGGCCTTTGGGTACTCGCCTTCCATGAACTCAACTTTTCTTTTGAGGTCATCTTTTTGTTTTGCTGATGAGACTCGGCAGTAGCAAATAAGGGAAGCTCTAGTTGCACCCCTGATGTAAGATTGTGCGTTATACAATCTTTGCCCTGCCTCGTTTTTGNTTTCGCTTGAAGTTAAGTCCACTGCCAATGTCTTTGATGATTTCGGCCTTTGGGTACTCGCCTTCCATGAACTCAACTTTTCTTTTGAGGTCATCTTTTTGTTTTGCTGATGAGACTCGGCAGTAGCAAATAAGGGAAGCTCTAGTTGCACCCCTGATGTAAGATTGTGCGTTATACAATCTTTGCCCTGCCTCGTTTTTGATGATTTCGATTTTGCCTTCATCTGCATAAAGAGCGTAATGTATTAGGATGCAAGCCAAGTATTTCTACGGCTTTCCTAAGTGAAACATAACCCATAATCCTATCTTGACATATAGGAGCTTATGTGAATATAAGTTAGCAAATAGATAATAGTTAGTCAACCTCCAGCTTTAGGAATATGATTAACGAAGTCAAAAGTCAGAAGTTGTTTTTATAACGGGGATTTTCGACAACCCTCCAAAAACATTTCGCCATTTAGGCGGAGTTTTAGACCCAGTTATTTTGACCAATATAAATCAAGCATTCTGAGAAATAATCATTTTGCTAGTTTTCGGAAACTATAAATTTATATAAAATACTAAAATATTTGCTATATATTCTTGACATCAGGAGGCAGGGAAATTACGAATGATATATATTAACTTTATGCCTGTAATCTTTNAGAAATAATCATTTTGCTAGTTTTCGGAAACTATAAATTTATATAAAATACTAAAATATTTGCTATATATTCTTGACATCAGGAGGCAGGGAAATTACGAATGATATATATTAACTTTATGCCTGTAATCTTTAAAAACATTGCTAAACCTTACTAATTACTTAATAATTCAAGTTTTGAACTAATTGTAATATTAGTTTTATTACATGGTATTATCATGGTGTATGCAGTCAATTACTAAGTACAAATTTATTCTTAATAAAAAATCATCAGTATCTAGTCTTCAAACATAGTTTTGATTACTTTAGATCGGGAAATACTTCTTGGACAGCAGGATGAACCAAAACATGGTCTTTAACATTCAATCCCTTAGCCAATGCTGGATTCATTTCTAAAGCTTTACTACCATAGTTGGCTAACTGCAATACATAAGGCAAAGTGCTATTATTTAGTGCTTGAGTAGCTGTCCAGGGAACTGCCCCAGGCATATTAGGTACTCCATAATGTACGACACCTAATTCGACATAAGTAGGATTTGTATGAGAAGTAGGATGTAGAGTTTCCACACAACCACCTTGATCCACAGCTACATCAATAATCACAGAGCCAGAACGCATCTGTCCTACTAAACTTTTAGGAACTAATACTGGAGAACGACGACCAGGAACCAAAACTGCTCCTACAAGTAAATCACAATCTCCTACTGCTGCTTCTATAGCAGAAGAACTACTATATAGTAACTCCACCCTTGAACCAAATAGGGTTTCTAGATAAGCTAACCTTTCCAAACTAATATCCAAAATTTGTACTCTTGCGCCCAAGCCAACAGCAATCTTAGCTGCCTCCGTACCAACTACCCCTCCTCCTAGAATTACAACCTTGCCAGCGGTAACACCAGGAACCCCGCCCAATAGAACACCTCTACCACCTTGTTGCCTTTCCAAAAATCTTGCGCCAAACTGTACAGACAAACGTCCAGCTATTATACTCATAGGAGTTAACAAAGGTAATCTTTTGTCCGATAGTTCTACCGTTTCATAGGCGATCGCCATTACACCACTTTCAATCAACCTTTCGGTTAACTTCCGATCCGCAGCTAAATGTAAATAAGTAAATAATAGTTNCACCTCTACCACCTTGTTGCCTTTCCAAAAATCTTGCGCCAAACTGTACAGACAAACGTCCAGCTATTATACTCATAGGAGTTAACAAAGGTAATCTTTTGTCCGATAGTTCTACCGTTTCATAGGCGATCGCCATTACACCACTTTCAATCAACCTTTCGGTTAACTTCCGATCCGCAGCTAAATGTAAATAAGTAAATAATAGTTGTCCTGATTTGAGAAATTCATACTCTGATGATAAAGGTTCTTTGACCTTAACTATCATTTCACAATTCCAAACTTCTCCAGCATCTGATACAATATTCCCTCCGGCTTGAAGATAATCATCATCACTAAAGCCCGCACCTAATCCGGCTTCTGTTTCTATGAAAACCTGGTGACCAGTTTCAATACAGACCCTGACACTTGCAGGAGTTAGTCCTACACGGAACTCTTGATCCTTAATTTCTTTTGGGATACCTATTTTCATCCATCATCTCCATTTATGTACTAGGGAATTATATTTTTCACCACTTTACTCTAACTTAAAATCAATTAGCTATATGGCTTATAGAACCCCTAAAGGGATCTATTTAAAAACAGAGGAGGGAGATGGGGAGATGGGGAGATGGGGAGATGGGGAGATGGGATGTATTAGATATCTCCCACTCATCCAATCATCAAATCAATTATTACCCATTTTTTATCAATTACTTTTCCCTCCAACCTATTTTCTGGAGATACGCTTAGGGGTTCTATAGATAGCAGTCTCTAAGGAAATAGCAAAAAATAAATTATCTAATTTAAAGAACTATACCTGGTAAAGTTTCGCTGCCTAATTTGCCTACGACCTACGGACGTTGCAGACAACATCTCTACAACCTATCCCACTATTGTAAAAATGCTTATTTACTTAGGGCTTGCTGAAAAAGTCTTTTTGTGCTTGGCAGGGAGTAGGGAGTAGGGAGTAGGTAGGGACGTTGCATAAGGGCGTCCGTACAGAGTCAAGAGGAATCAGAAGTTATAGAATACTTACTCGGAAAAATTATCTCTTAACTTGGGTGTCTCTACCTTGATACTAACTTTTTTAGCCTGATCAGGCTAAAATCTGGTACTTTTTCACCACTTAAAAAGCCTACAACCTTTATCTGTAAATGCTTTGATATTTAATCAGCAAACCCTACTTAAGTAAAATTTTCCTGAAAAGCTGGATTTTTCGTTTTTATCTTTAACAATATTTAGGCTTTTCAGCAGAAATATTATTAGTGGGATAGGTTCTACCTAGTTTTTATATTTAATTGAGAGTAATTGTATATTTTTTTTTAAGTCTCTAACTGCAACACCTACAATTTTTCCGGAGCTGTCTAAATTTTCTTGGCAACTTAGATTAAGAAAAATAATTTGTCAACCCCTAGACATTTGTTGACTTTCCAGTACAATCAAGAGCAAAAATTAAAATCAATAACTTAGGACATTGAGGGAGGATAGAGCCATCAATCAACAATTACATTCAATAGGAGAAACCGAGAAGCAAAATTTATCCCCTGTAAATCAGTCAATACTGAAAATTTGGGGTCCTTCTCGTTTACAAGGAAATATTAATATTAGTGGTGCTAAAAATTCAGCACTTCCTGCAATGGCAGCAACACTACTTTCTTCAGGGGTTTGTCGTTTACGTCAAATCCCATGTCTAGCAGATATTAACACAATGGGAAAAGTTTTATCTGCGCTGGGAGCAAAAATAAAACAAAATGGTAATACTTTAGATATAGATGCGAGTAATCTAGATAATCCTGAAGCTCCTTATGAATTAGTGAGAAAGTTGCGTGCCAGCTTTTTTGCTATAGGTCCTATTTTGGCTAGACTGGGAGTTGCTCGTGTCCCACTACCAGGTGGATGTGCTATTGGTGCTAGACCTGTTGACCTTCATGTTAGAGGTTTACAAGCTCTAGGAGCAGAAGTTCATATTGAACATGGTATGGTTAACGCTTATATCAGTGGTAGTAAAAAAAAGTTACAAGGGGCTAAAATTTATCTTGACTATCCTAGTGTTGGGGCGACTGAAACTTTAATGATGGCTGCTACCTTGGCTGAAGGAGAAACAATCATTGAAAATGCAGCTCAAGAACCTGAAGTAGAAGACTTGGCTAATCTATGTATAGCTATGGGTGCTAATATTTTTGGTGCAGGTACAAAGACTATAGTNTAAAAAAAAGTTACAAGGGGCTAAAATTTATCTTGACTATCCTAGTGTTGGGGCGACTGAAACTTTAATGATGGCTGCTACCTTGGCTGAAGGAGAAACAATCATTGAAAATGCAGCTCAAGAACCTGAAGTAGAAGACTTGGCTAATCTATGTATAGCTATGGGTGCTAATATTTTTGGTGCAGGTACAAAGACTATAGTAATATCTGGAGTACCAAAGCTACATTCAGTAGATTATACTATTATTCCTGATAGAATAGAAGCTGGTACATTTTTAATAGCTGGGGCAATTACTAATTCAGAGATAACTATTTCACCAGTAGTGCCTAAACATTTGAGTGCGGTTATTTCTAAACTTCAGTCAGTAGGAGTAGAAATTATACAGGAAAAATTTGATAGTTTACGCATTTTACCTGGTGAAATATTGAAATCTACTGATATTGATACTCAACCATACCCTGGTTTTCCGACAGATATGCAAGCCCCATTTATGGCTTTGCTAAGTGTCTGTTCTGGCAGTAGTTCTGTTACAGAGACAGTATTTGAGAATCGTATGCGTCATGTTTCGGAACTAAATAGAATGGGTGCTAATATTAGGGTCAAAGGAAATCATGCGATTGTCCAAGGAGTACCTAAGTTATCTGCTGCTCCAGTAATTGGGACTGACCTGAGAGCTTCTGCCGCCTTGATTTTAGCAGCCTTGGCAGCAGAGGGGGAAACAACATTTCAGGGTCTACAACACCTTAATCGAGGCTACGAGGAAATAGAAATTAAATTGCAAAAATTAGGAGCAAAATTGCAGAGGGTAGACCAAGTTAAAGAAAATGAAATTTCCCCTGCTTCTGTCTAAAAAAATAGGGCTATTTCATTCTAGATATGGGCAATGAATTTACTGCCTTTTAGCCATCAGAAGTTCAAATTTAGTAAGGTTGAAATTACCCATTTTTGTGAACACACAAAAATATACTTTTGAGAATGAAATAACCCTGATTTATACCATTTTGATGTGAAGCTGCACAGAGTTATAAAGTTCATCAAATTCTCTGTATTTATCTACGGTCAACTCTGATTAAAGTTTTATTCTATGCAACTTCATATTAATTTTGTATTAGAAGATAAGTAGGTAGAAAAAATTATTTNTGCCTACCACCGCCAAAATATTAAATTAATTCTGTCTAGGTACTTACTCCTTGCTTTGAAAAATTTTTAGAAATTTTTTTTCAAACTTATCCTAATGAAATACACATTATTTACCTAGATAAAGGGCGTGTCTATCTAGGGAATAACTTGTCTATTCCTAATAATCTTATTTTACTATTTCAACCTCCCTATTGCCCAGAAGTTAATCCCATTGAAAAAATTTGGCAAGAGATCAAAAAATTATTGAAAAATCCTGTCTTTGATTCGTTGGATTTATTACAAAAAATCTTGAGAAATATATTAGCTGGATTTAGTCAAAAATACATCGCTTCTATTACAGAATATGATTTTATTCTTGAGGAATTATCTGTAGCCGTACTTGAGGAAGTTTGTATTATTTATATAGAAGCCATTTGGTATCTTGACAAAGGTAAAGCTAATAGCTCGTTAATTATTAATTATTCGGTAAGTTCTGAAGAAAAATGACATTTGTTCACCTCAAACCATAAAGATAGAAGCCATAAATTTAGTTTTGGATACTTGAATGAATTTAACTTCAAAATCAACTGAATTTTAACCACTTTGTTGATTAAAAGCAGACCATGAAAAAGTTAGAATCAATTTTCTCACAAATATAACCCTCAGTGGGAATCTCTGTGAATAGAAAATTGCACCTGGATAATTAATTTATCAAAGTAAAAATGAAAGAAATTTTTGAAATGTAATTGTTGGGTTGTCTATATTTGACCAAAAAATCAGGTCAATACCCTCACCTTTTAAGGGGATGAAAAAAAATTAACTTCAATATCTCCAGGCTCTCTCTTCAGCCAGACTTACTAATAACTGATAACTGAAATGACTGGACTTGTATTAACTAGGGCTTGCTGATTAAAGATCAAAGTATTGACAGATAAAGGCAAGTGCCTTTTTGAAATGTAATTGTTAGGTTGTCTATAGAAGCCATTTGGTATCTTGGCAAAGTTGCGAGTTTTTGGCTCAGGAGTCAGGAGTCAGTCCTCAGAAGTCAGGAGATTAAGAAATAAAATAGGGGAAAAAGGTAGAAAAATGCCCCCACCTCCCCACACTTCCCACACTTCGCACCCCCATCATGTATAAAAAAATAAATACCAAATGGGTTCTATAATTTGACCAAAAAATCAGGTCAATACCTTCACCTTTTAAGGCAGGGCTATTTTATTCTTGCTTAAGGCTCCTGGGGAGCAGGGGAGTAGGGAGCAGGGCAGAATTTTCCACCCTTTACCCACAGGGCATCCCCAATATTCATCAATTATTCTTAAAGGTTAAAAATACGAAGAGTTTTGATTTGAGGCCATTGAACCAGATATTTAGACAGAGTTTAATGACACTTATCGACTGAAAAATCGGCACTGATATGGCTAATTTCTCTATTTTCTGCTCCTAAACATCTCCCGTTCTCCTTAAATTGTTAACNTTATCGACTGAAAAATCGGCACTGATATGGCTAATTTCTCTATTTTCTGCTCCTAAACATCTCCCGTTCTCCTTAAATTGTTAACTCACAATACTTTTGAAACGGCCCTACCCCTTTTCAAGGGGATGAAAAAAAATTGAAGTAGCAGTCAGCACTCAGCTAGCCTCCTAGGTCTGAACTTTCCTACGGAATGCTGCGCAAACGTTAACAGCAGTCAGCTTATTCAAGGTGTATAATGGAGGATTAAAACCCTCACGCAAAGCGCACCACTAATTTTTTCAAACTCTTGTGGGGGACTTAAACCCTCGAATTTTTAGCGCTCCTGCTAAATGCTGTTTGCGCAGCATTCCGTAAGGAAAAGCTGATAGCTAGTTAACTTCAATATCTCCAGGCTCTTTCTTCAGGCAGACTTACTAATAACTGATAACTGAAATGACTGGAGTTGTATTAACTAGAGCTTGCTGATTAAAGATCAAAGTATTGACAGATAAAGGCAAGTGCCTTTTTGGGTCGAAAAAAGTGCAAGAAGTTCGGTCTCTAGAGCTGCAAAAAGTTAATATTTAGGGCAGACAAGGGCAGAAAAATCAAGGCACAATTCTTCCTCCCACCACCTCTATAATTCCCATTTCTCCTGACTCCTATACGGGCGATTCACGTTTCGCCCCTAATGATTGCTGACTCCTGACTCCTACCCTGACCATACATACTTTTTTAGCAAACCCTAACTATAAGATGCAAAATATTTTTATATTTGATTGTGCTAATATATAATTGATATGCTTAGACTGAAGCAAATATGGCTTTGACAACAACACAACTAATTGGTTTAAAAGCCAATCATTTTCGGCATCCCTTAGATTTAGAGGCAACAAATGCTTTAAAGCAACTTCCTGGTATAGACTTGTTAGTTAGACAGTTGCTAGGTCCATTAGGTGAGCAATTTTTCTATATGGAAAATATTGCATCTAGTGTTCTAGTGAGTGAAGCACAATTGCCAAATTTACATAAAACACTATTAGATGCTTGTCAAGCACTCGACCTAGAACCACCCCAATTATACGTTCGTCAACATCCTGTGCCTAATGCTTATACATTTGCTATGCGAGGGAAGCAACCTTTTATTGTTGTTCATACATCTTTGATAGAGTTGCTCAACTTAGAGGAAATCCAAGCAGTATTAGGTCACGAACTAGGACATCTCAAATGTGAGCATGGAGTATATCTCACCTTAGGTAATTTAATTGTACTTGCTGCTGGACAAATTTCGACATGGGGTGGTATAATAGCTCAAAGCTTACAAAGCCAAATACTAGAATGGTTAAGGTGTGCCGAATTTAGTTGTGATCGTGCAGCACTTCTGGCCACACAAGATCCTAAAGTAGTTGCATCAGTTTTGATGAAGCTAGCTGGTGGTTCTCCAACCATATCACCAAAACTTAATGTTGATGCTTTTTTAGCCCAGGCAAGAGCTTACAATGAATTTAGTAATACAGAATTGGGTGAAGTTTTAAGAGAACTTCAAACAGCCCAGTTAAGTCATCCATTGCCTGTATTGAGAGCTAAAGAAATTGACAGATGGGCAAGTAGCAAAAAATATCAGGATCTGTTGCAAAGTTTAGCAAGAGATGTGTACAATAAAAAAAGTAAGGGCGGGTGGCGAAATTGGTAGACGCACCACACTCAAAATGTGGCGACTTCGGTCGTGAGAGTTCGAGTCTCTCTCCGCCCATAGTAATTTATTTGAGAATTGTATATTCAAGGATAATAATATGGCGAAACTAAAAAGATGGGAATCTCCCCGTCAACAAGGGAGAAATATTAAAGGCAAAGGGGGAACTGCAAGGTTAAGACAAATCAAAAAGCAGCAAAAAATACTTAGAAAAAAATTAGACAGTCAAGAAAAAGGGAACCATGGTTCCTTTTTTTTATTTGTTTGCTAGGTTGGCGACTGCCTGAATAGTATTCAAATTTTCGCTATTTATTGTTATATCTTTGAGCTTGTATATTAGGACAAACAGTCTCTCTTACCTGATTAGTTGATGGCTCCTCTTGCCAATGCTGAAGAATTTCTTGTAACTCTCCTTTTAAGTTTTCTAATGCTTCTATCTGAGAAGTAATTTCCTGGACTTTACTGGCTAATTTTTGCTTAACCTCTCTACAGGGTAGTTCACCTCGATCTCTAATGACCAAGATTTCCGAAATTTCCCTTAAGCTCAAACCTAAAGATTTTGCTCGTTTAATAAAACTCAGTCTGCCAAGCACCGACTCTTCAAACAAGCGATAACCAGATTGAGAACGTTCTACAGAAGGTTTTAGTAAACCCATATCCTCATAGTAGCGAATAGTCTTAATTGGCAAACCACTAACAGCAGCAACTTGTCCTATTTTCATGGAGGATAAATTATTTCTGAGTTATGGAAAATGCTTTTTATTTCTATTGAGAATTGGTAGTTGTGGACGAGATGAATTGGGAGGCAGATAATATTCTGGAACAGGAGTAGCTTGGTCAAAATGAGAACGCTTTAGGAAGCAGAAACGCAATATGATTGCCACTCCTACTGTTCCCATCCCTAGACCAAATAAAGACCAACTTGAACCAACACCACCAATTACAGCATCAACAGCTCCTACTGTGACTATAAAGCTTACTACTGGATCTTTTCGATAAGCTATTTTCAGGATTCTTGGCCATAAAGCGTTCATCATAAGTTTAATTTAATGTCATCTAGACTTTCAGTATATTTTGTTCTGCTCAAGGGAATTAAGTTAAGAATCTTAGTCTCTTAATCTTAGTTATGTTAACTTAATTAACTATACTTCCATCTGAAACTTGAAATCCGTAAATTAGTTTTGATTTTATCTCAACATTGTTTTAATATCCGCACCCTCTGGCCAATGAACTATTGTATGTATGGCACAACCAATCTATAATTGCGGTTTCACAAAAGTATGAATTTTTCAACTAAATGGGATTAGTTCTGATCTTCACATTAACAATATTTTATCCATATAATGCAATTATCAAAGATAATGCTCCTAAATAATATTGGCTATGTTTTCACTAGCAGTGGCTCAGAGAATAGGAATTTAATCTATAATATTCTCAATTTATAGCGCTAGGGAATAGGGAATAGGGAATAGGGAATAGTAGACTAATAAAGGGTTTTAGGATTTAGAAATGTCTAATACCTTAACGCGTAGCGCTATATCAAGGTATTAGACATTTTCTCTTATTCCTAAGATTTAGGAATTTTTCAGCGTTTTAAATTTATAGAAGCCCTAACAGTATCTTTACAAAAGTGAGGATTAGGAGACAGGAGACAGGAGTAAGAATTTCGGTGAAATAGAATAGGTAAAAAAGTATAAAAATAGCCTCTATATCCCCATCTCCTCATCTCCCCATCTCCCCATCTC
>NZ_LGSU01001426.1 GCF_002260545.1 Hydrocoleum sp. CS-953
CTTTCGACTTAGGTAAATTTGACTTAAACAATCAAAAAAATCTCTAAATATTTCCCCTCTCAAATCAAAGATACTAGCAAAATAATCTTTCAATCCAGAATAATAATTGAGATTTCAGCCTGAGGATAAAATCTATTTATCTGATTTTCCCACCAGATATTTGATGTGATAATTTTTGTGGAAATTTCCGAATCAAAAAATCGAAAAAATCTTAATTGGTTAATAAATTTACCATAAGCATCTAGAGATTTATTCAACTTCAGATATCAAATAAAACTAGGTTTCATTTTCTATCTTCCTGCCTAACTTTCCCAAAATTCCCTTTAAGTATCAGCTTTCGACTTAGGTAAATTTGACTTAAACAATCAAAAAAATCTCTAAATATTTCCGATATAAAAGAAAAGAGAAGAGAAAAAGAAGAGTTAAAGAAAGAATAATAATTGAGATTTCAGCCTGAGGATAAAATCTATTTATCTGATTTTCCCACCAGATATTTGATGTGATAATTTTTGTGGAAATTTCCGAATCAAAAAATCGAAAAAATCTTAATTGGTTAATAAATTTACCATAAGCATCTAGAGATTTATTCAACTTCAGATATCAAATAAAACTAGGTTTCATTTTCTATCTTCCTGCCTAACTTTCCCAAAATTCCCTTTAAGTATCAGCTTTCGACTTAGGTAAATTTGACTTAAACAATCAAAAAAATCTCTAAATATTTCCCCTCTCAAATCAAAGATACTAGCAAAATAATCTTTCAATCCAGAATAATAATTGAGATTTCAGCCTGAGGATAAAATCTATTTATCTGATTTTCCCACCAGATATTTGATGTGATAATTTTTGTGGAAATTTCCGAATCAAAAAATATAGAATAAAAAATTAGATGATTTTATGATTTCCTGGTATAGTTATATTGAGTATCTATAACTTTTCCTTGAGAAACCTAAAACTAGACTCAACCTGTTATTTTTTTCTCTTGTAAAAGCTTGATTAATTACGTCCCTTGATTCTTAGTTAAATTGTTCTATTTTCCCTCAAACAATCTAAAAGGTATATTTCTTCTTTTTAAAGTAAACTCTGAAAAATTAATTGATCTAATATCTAAGTGAAAATGACATCAAGTCCTTATCAAAGTAAAGTATTAAATTTTGTTGCAACAAAATATCGCCAAATATTAAATCGAAGCGATGCAACCTGGCGTCATTTAAAATTTGCAGCTACCAACACAGTTCAATTGTTACTTTATCCTATATATGTGTTGCTCCAAACCTCTCGCCTAACACTCAAACAACTACGACAAACAACTATAACTAACATACCACAAATAACAGAAAAAGTAAATAAAAAAGTTAGTAAAAAAGTTAGTAAAAATCATCAAACTCCTGACAAACCTATTCAGGAAAGATTACTAATTTCAACACAAGCCGATCCTAAACTATTAGAACCCTCAAGTCCTAGAATGCAGTGGGAAGATTTCTCAGGATTAGAGATTGTAAAAAATCATAAAGTATCAGATATTTCGACCAAGATAAAACAAAAAAATCCTCTAATATTACAAACAGCCAAGATAGAAAAAAATGTAAGATTACAGCTTCAACCCTGTGCAGAACTTGTGCCAATCTTTGGACATTTAGGAGGAATTTGGCACATTATGGCTTGGGTACAAACCAGTAAAATTGCCTTGTGGTTCAATTTGTTTGAGGAATCGAATATAGCTTTAGACCAAAATAAACCAAAACATGACAATAGAAATTTTACTTCCTACCAAAGTCAGCCATTATTGTCAAGTTCAAATCTAACTGTCAGTGAGTTTATTCATAATTTAGGCAAACAGTATCTATACCCAATTACCAGAGGTCTAGGATTAAATGGTTTGCTACTACCTTTTAACATAGAAGAAGAATGGGAACTTGAGTCATTGTTAGAAGCAGAACTAGGCCAAGAAAACCAACAAAAGCCTTTAGCTACCCAACATAAAACACCAACAGTTGCCTCATTAGTATCACCATGTCAACCAGGAACATTTCAGTTAGCCACCTCTTTAACAACTAAACCTGTCATTAACCCAGGAGCTGTAGAAAAATTAGGAAAAGAGAAAAATTGCCCTTTACATCAGGACTTCTCTCAGGAGAAAATCTCAAATTCTCATAATTCTCCCAAAAAAGAGGCGATCGCATTCAAAGAAGTTTTCAGAGATATAGATGGGCATACAATTGAACAGGAAATAAATTATAGCATAAACAGTACAAAAATATCTGTTCAAACTTATAACTCACAAAGTAGACCCAAACACCAAGCAAACTGGTTAGAAGTAGAATCAGTTTCAGTAGGGTATGTCAAACATCCCCTACAAATAATATTAGAGTGGGTTGATGTAATTATGACTTGGCTAGAAAAATTAGTTGCACAGGTGTGGCAATTGTGTCAACAAAAGTTGAAAAATTTTTGACAAATGATTGTGGTAAAATGAGTCAACATTTAGATATGATAAGAAAGTTGTAGATATTTGATCGAAAAAATTCGGTCTGAAACCCCATCCCTTTAGGAGAAATAATAAATGCTGACTTTGAAAATAGTTGTTAATATCGTTGTCCTGTTCTTTGTATTGTTATTTATTTTTGGATTCTTATCCAATGACCCCGCACGGAACCCTAGTGGTCGGGACATGGAGTAAATAGGTATTAATTTTAGCTTCCATGCTAGAATTGCCCCAAATTGACTACCGTTCAATTTGGTATTAGTCCTGGCATTAAAGCTAGTATTATAGTCATAGAGAAGAAGCCGAAAATGCTCCCTTCCTCAAATCGAAAATATTGAATATAGAAGTGTGGCTCCTCCGCAGGAGGCAAGTAAATGCTAATCTTGTGGGAGCCTTTTTCAGCCTGGAAGTCCACTAATGTTATCAAGTGTTCCATTCCAGGCTAATTTTTGACATAGTTCATAGAATATGGTATAGAAAATAAATTCTAGTTAATTATTCAGGAGCTGTCCTTAGTCCCCAGAAGCAGACATCAAAAGTCAAAAACTAAGAATCAATACTTTTGATTAGTAAGCCTTTGAGGATTTTGTAACTGCTTAATTATTTCTCCAATCCTGCACTAGGGAGTAGAACAAAGTGCAAAAGAATAATCTCAAGCTCAGGAATCTTACCAGACTCTGCTCACAATAACAAATATCAATATCTTTTAATTATATTAATTCCTAAAAAAATGGATTACAATCCCTGAAATTAAATCCCATATTGATTCTAAGCAAAACTAAAAAATTCAAATCAAAGCATCAACAATATTATCAACCTCCAGAAGTTAACTTTTGACTTTTAACTGGATAAATATTGTGTGAAAATTCTAGCTCTTAAGTTTATGATGAACTCTAATCTTTAAATCTCGTGAACTTAGTATTTCTATCCGAAATATGTCCTACCCCCTGCCACCTCCAGAACTACCTCCAATTGTTCAAACCCTACCTTCAGTCTCTGTAGTCCAATCTGTTACAGAGGCACGACAGGAACTATCTACTCCAAATCAAAATCAATCTCGTCCAACACCAAAATTAAACCAGGTTTCAGAAGAAATTAGAATATCTGCAAAGAACACTTTCTCAGGGGAAGAGTTCAGAGAAACCGTAGTGTACAAATTTCCTCAAATTACCTCAACTTTTGACCATACTCAGAAAGTAGGTCCAATTCATACAACCTCAGCCAATCTTGGACCACCAATAGAAATAGATATATCATCAGCACAGAGAATTTCTACTCTTGAAAGCCAAATCAATTCAGGTAGAAAACAAACATTCTCCTCCAACTCCTTCTCAGATTTCTCAGAATATAGTGTCTCTCAAAAAGAAGCTCAAACTACTCAACAAACAAACTCACTCAATATTAATAATAGTAGAAAAATATTAGAAAATTTTAGTAGTACAAAACAACCAATTTCATCAAAATTTCAGATAGGGCAAACCATCAGAGAAAACAACGCCCCAGAACTACCAAACCTTCCCCAAGACCAACAACCCATTCGCGAAAGTGACACTCTAGAGTCAGAAGACAAAAAAGAAGGAACCCCTATTCTTATACCAGATCCAGAATCTCAAACTCAAGACTCAGAGAATAGACAACCCATTCAAATACCTCTACCAGCAGATGTAGTCGAAGTAACTGCAGACCGCCAAGAATATAACGAGGAACGGCGACTTATTAGTGCAGAAGGTAAAGTAACAGTACGATTTAGTCAAGGAATAGTTAGTGCTGACAAAGTACAAGTTAACCTAACAACTCGTCAACTTCTTGCCACAGGAAATGCTGTGTTTACTCAAGACGGACAAGTCTTGCTTGGGGAACGGATGGAATATAACTTTACCCTTGACAAAGGATTAATTGAACAAGCAAGTGGAATTATTTTTGTCGGAAACGCAGAAGAAAGCTTGTCATCACCTCTCCCTACAACAGAAGGAGTAGGAGCATTAGGGGCAAGATCATTAAGCGATAACATTACCGCTACGCAACCTCCAACAAAAGTCAAAGCTACTGGAACTGCAAAATTTACATTTGAACCTACATTAGAACTACCAGAGCAGTCAGGAACAGTTAACCGACTGCGCTTTGAAGCAGACCGTCTCAACTTATTAGGTGCTGGTACCTGGGAAGCAATAAATCTGCGACTAACCAATGACCCGTTTTCACCCCCAGAAGTAGAATTAAGGTCAGACCGCGCTACACTGAGACCCCTATCTCCCTTTCAGGATGAACTGATAACCAAAAAATCCCGGTTAGTATTCGACCAACGTTTTAGTTTACCACTATTCCGCGAACGAACAGTTATAGATCGCCAACAACGAGACCCGCTCCCACTTCAAATTGGTTATGACCAAGACGATCGAGGTGGTTTATTTGTTGAAAGTACATTTGAACCGTTTGTTCCAGGTCCTTTGCAAATCAGGCTAACGCCTCAATACTACTTGGAAAGAGCATTTTTTGGTGGCGGTGAAGACGACTCCCCCATAGATGGTAATGTTATTGGTCTCAAAGCTTCTGTCAATGGTGCCATAACACCCACAACTCAACTACAAGGACGTGCCACATTTCTCACATTTAAAGATTTTCCCGACTTAGAGGAAGATGACTTTCGGGGTAGCGTTCGACTAAGGCAGTTATTCAAAGGTTATAATTTAACAGGAGAGTATAGTTATCGCGATCGCTTATTTAATGGTAGTTTAGGATTTCAAACNCCCACAACTCAACTACAAGGACGTGCCACATTTCTCACATTTAAAGATTTTCCCGACTTAGAGGAAGATGACTTTCGGGGTAGCGTTCGACTAAGGCAGTTATTCAAAGGTTATAATTTAACAGGAGAGTATAGTTATCGCGATCGCTTATTTAATGGTAGTTTAGGATTTCAAACTGTTCACAGTAGTGCAGGCGTTGTTCTTACTTCCCCCCTAATACCATTAGGTGAAACAGGCGCTCAACTCAGTTTTCAGACTGGGTATCAATCAGTTAATGCAAGAACCGATCGCCGGGAATTGTTAACCGACCTCCAACCATTTGAACCCCTACCCGATGATGACGATGATGATGATAGCGACCCTAGATCGCGAGCTGACCTGGGTCGTTTCCAGAGTGTAGTCTCTCTAAGATNCTTACTTCCCCCCTAATACCATTAGGTGAAACAGGCGCTCAACTCAGTTTTCAGACTGGGTATCAATCAGTTAATGCAAGAACCGATCGCCGGGAATTGTTAACCGACCTCCAACCATTTGAACCCCTACCCGATGATGACGATGATGATGATAGCGACCCTAGATCGCGAGCTGACCTGGGTCGTTTCCAGAGTGTAGTCTCTCTAAGATATCCACTAACCATCTGGAGTGGTGAACCATTACCTGCTACCCCGGCTCAGGGTTTGAGATATACCAGTAAACCAGTAGTTCCATTTGTGCAAATGGTATTAGGACTTACAGGTGCAACTAGCCTTTATAGTAATGATGAAGACCAATCTTTTGTGCGTGGTAGTATAGGGTTTACTGGACAGTTTGGGCATTTTTCCAGAGACTTTTTTGATTATACCGGATTTAACTTAACATATAGTCAGACTGGTCTGAGTGGTCAGTCACCTTTTTTCTTTGACCGGGTGGAAGATACAAATGTCCTCTTATTTGGTTTCGTTCAACAGATTTATAAAGGTTTTCGGGCTGGCTATCAGAGTGGTATCAACTTAGAAAATGGTGATATTCTTGACGATAGAATTACATTAGAATATAGTCGTCGTACTTATGGGGTAGTATTAAGTTTTAGTCCCAGACGACGAACTGGTACATTGAGCCTCCGGATCAGTGACTTCAACTGGCAGGGTGGTACAACTCCATTCTCTGGGGAAGATGTTCGACCTGTTGGTGGTGGTGTGGTTAGGTAACTTGAAGAAGGAGTCGTTTCAGTTATCAGTTATCAGCTCATGTTACGCAAAAAGGAGTAAATCAGGTTATAATAGGGACTTACGCAGTAAAACGTATTTTCGTCATTGCGTTTCGCTCCGCGACATGAAAAGCGACAGCTTTGCGATAGCAACCGACAGGGTTTGCGGAGCAGTCCGGAACGGATAGCAATCTCAAACCCTATTTTTCCGTACCTCATGCGTAATATCAAATCTGCTGGCAATGGAAGTGTTATAAGAAACCGGGTTTGTGGGAAGTAGATGTTATACAGCGGGGTATTTAAAACAAACCCGGTTTATACGCTTTTTTATATCGATACTACCGGATTTGATATAAGTCCTGATGATATCAAACCCCCAAGTTTGGTAGGGGTTTGGTCACCAAACCCCTACAATATTGAATTGTACCGATATTAAAAGATTAAATTTCAATACCGTAATACAAAGCGAGATAACTGATAATCTCCTCACTATGGGGGACTAATTCAGGTAAGTAGGTCTGCAAACTCCGTCGAACCGCATCGCCAAAGATGCTAATATCCTGGTTTTAGTGCGGACAAAAGGATCGAGCTTTTGGATAAGTTGCCAATTGCTACTGATGTTCTCCGCCTTCAGGGTNTTTGGTAGGGGTTTGGTCACCAAACCCCTACAATATTGAATTGTACCGATATTAAAAGATTAAATTTCAATACCGTAATACAAAGCGAGATAACTGATAATCTCCTCACTATGGGGGACTAATTCAGGTAAGTAGGTCTGCAAACTCCGTCGAACCGCATCGCCAAAGATGCTAATATCCTGAGTTTTAGTGCGGACAAAAGGATCGAGCTTTTGGATAAGTTGCCAATTGCTACTGATGTTCTCCGCCTTCAGGGTGCTTTCCAGAGGAGCTGCCGTGGGATCGGGGAAATCAGGGAGAATACGGCTAACAAAAGTAACCCGATGGAACACTCGCCAACAGGGGGGCTTTTTATCTGACTGGTTGGCTTGACGTAAAGCCGCTGCATTGGGATGATTGCTTTTAGCTAACCAGTCAGGATCGACCACCTTGCCAAAGAGATCCTCAAAGTTGCGCTCAGAACTATCAAGGTAGAAAGTCTTAAAGCGATAGGCATCTACTTTTCCGGGTGCTTTAACAGGCTGACCATTATTGTAAACTGCGTCCCAATCTCCTTCATCATTCAAGGTATATTTTTGTAGATTGCGAGGCAAACCAAGGCCAACAGATAGACTAAAGGATTTTTCAGTGTCCTTACTCTTGGTTTTGGTCATACTGATGCCACCACCTAGTGCAGCGTCAAATTCGAGTGCTATTCCTACAGGTGCGGCAACTTCCAAACTAAAACTTCCTCCTATGGAACCGCTAAAGTTAAAAGATCCGGAAGTGATTTCGCTTTTGACATCCGTTGTCTCAGTAGTTTCGGCAAAGAAACCCCCATCTGCTGTCCAAACGTAAGTATTGACAATATTACGTTTAGCAAATTTTGCTGGGAGGTCAAGGGAAGTCTTAGNTTCGAGTGCTATTCCTACAGGTGCGGCAACTTCCAAACTAAAACTTCCTCCTATGGAACCGCTAAAGTTAAAAGATCCGGAAGTGATTTCGCTTTTGACATCCGTTGTCTCAGTAGTTTCGGCAAAGAAACCCCCATCTGCTGTCCAAACGTAAGTATTGACAATATTACGTTTAGCAAATTTTGCTGGGAGGTCAAGGGAAGTCTTAGACGCAAGCACATCCCCCATACCACCAACCATCGCGCCTATACCTGCACCTGCCGCTACACCGATTGGACCAGCTAAGATTCCTGCGGCTGCACCAGCGGCTGCACCAATGACTCGTCCTTTTCCAGCCACCTCAGTATCCCAGTTTTCGTAATAATGAAGTAAGCGTTGCTGTTCCCGTTCGATGCGCTTTTGGATAGTGTAAGCTTCCTTGGGTTTAAAGTAGCTATATTCACCGTAACCGCGAGCATTAGCATAGCTTTCGTCAAGAACTACAGCACCATTTTCATCGTAGCCAATGCGACCATCAAGGGTTCCTTGCTTAGTATAAAAAGGATTTATCTTGAAGGGAATGATATTCCAATCAATAGGAATATCAGGATTAGGCATCATGCGGAAGGAAACCAAGGCATTGTTATGAGCTAAACGCAGGGCAAAAATATCGGCTGTCTGAGATTGTACCAAAGCAAAACCGATATTTTCAGGAATACCGCGAGGACCAATGGCCTGGTTAGCTTCTTTGCCAGCTTCTTCAAAGCTTCCTGCCAGGGACACAGTAAGACTTTGGGTCTTATTGATGCTGGTTCCTAGACTTTCTTCGTTAGACCAACTATCAGAAGTATTAAAGTCACCGTGCATTCCCGTTGCTGTAGAAATATCAACATCTGTACCAACACCGATACCCAAAGGAGCGGTAATAATCGAAATTTTGCCTTGAGTTGTGATAGCTGCTGCAGCACTGAAACCCATATCAAAGCTGCCTTCCTTAGAAGCTGACAAGTTATAAGTAACTGTGCCACTCTCAACTACCTCAAGCTCTGAAACCCCAGTAATATCATCAATGATGGCTTGATTGAGGTTTTCACTTGGTACAGGGGGCGCACCTTCTACATACCCAATTACTTGGGGATCGAACTGTGCTTGGCCAATCCATTCCGTAACTAAATTACCAACCTTATAGCCCGTGACTAACTGCCACTGACCGTTTTGTAAGTAACTGTAACACCGCTTGAGTACCCCGCCCATATTGCCTCGGTTGTCTCGCTGTAAATCAGCGTATTCGACGACCCCAGGGGTACTATCAATTTGTTCGTGGAAGTCGGTTTGTACACCAGCAAGGGCAGAACGAACCGCAGCGGTATCATTGCCAATGGGTGCAGTGGAAAGGAATATCCTGGGACGTGCTGTTTCGTTAGTAGGTAAGGACAGATGGTTACCTCGTAGCCCATTGTCCCGAAGTTGGGTTGTGTCAGCACGGGTAGAACCATCGTCGAAGGTGTAATAGGCTAAGAGATCCTGTTTTTCTCCTTTGAGACGAGTAAATAAATTGTCACCAATTTGCTCATCAGTGCGAAGGGTGCGCCAGACANAAGGAATATCCTGGGACGTGCTGTTTCGTTAGTAGGTAAGGACAGATGGTTACCTCGTAGCCCATTGTCCCGAAGTTGGGTTGTGTCAGCACGGGTAGAACCATCGTCGAAGGTGTAATAGGCTAAGAGATCCTGTTTTTCTCCTTTGAGACGAGTAAATAAATTGTCACCAATTTGCTCATCAGTGCGAAGGGTGCGCCAGACACGAACTTCTTCGAGAATGCCTCGGAATTTTTGTGTTGATGAATTATTAGATTGATAACCCCCCATACTGAACTGGCTATCGCCCCAAGCGGGAATTCCTGATGTTATAGTTTCTGCTGCTAGGGGTAAGCCATTCAACAGTAGGTCAAAGGGACTGCCTTTGGGATCTGGATTTTTCACCCAACGAGCGCCTTTAATTTTGCCGTGGTTGTTACTTTTGCTGTCTGTAGCAACATTGCCTTCTTTATCTTCCAACTGCCACCAACTTACTAAGCCAGATTCGTTTCCCTGAATCTTTTTGCCCAGGTCTTTCTGTTCGCGAGCGGTACTCCAGAGGCGGACTTCAGCAATAATCCCTTGGAAGTAGTATTGTTGACGGGGAGAAGACAAACAACGACCAATCTCCAAGGGTTCGTCGTTACCTAGAGGGGCTTCCCCATCATAACGAGTTGGTTGGTTTCCTTGTTGTACGCCGTTGATATACAGGGAAATATCAAACCATTCCTCAACATCTACAGATTCCACTACATCAATATTGCGGGTTTGGGTCTTCCCATCAGCTTCCTCATAAGTAATGGTTTTGGTACCTGGATTTTCCTTCTGAGTTCTGCCCTTCTTACGAATCACGGCAATGCGATAAAAGGTTCCAGTCGTTAGAGTTTGAGTGGAATAATAGGTCCGATCTCCTCCGTCGGCATCTTCAAAGGTGAATTCTAGCTTATTATTACTGTTGATAGACAAGCGATAAGGTACACTTTTGAGTTCTTCTCCCAGGAAGCCTTTGCCAATGATGCCCTGATGTATCCCCAGGCGATCGAGCTGTAGAAAGACTTCTATAGTCAAGTCTTCCCCAATATTCAACATCTCGTTATTACCACAATTAAGGTAGCTTGAGCCGTTAAAGTGAAGGCCATAAGACTGACGGAAACGCATGGCGACTTGATTCCAGGTTTCGGCAGAAATCGTTTCTTTGCTCTTGAGGAAACGCTGTCCCTGATGATTCTGAGCCATTCCTTGACTCACACCAGCAATAATGTGGTAGTGTTTAGGGTCATTTTGGGTGCTAGCTTCCTGCAAGACTAGGGTATAGGAGGCAGTATTAGAGTTATGATGCAATAACCGAGCCGTGGCATCACTGGTATCACTAGGGTTAACCCAAGCTTCTACCGTCAGATCGGATTTCATGGCAGTTTGGGGGAGCATTCCTGTAGGCAAAGAGAGCAAATCACTGTCACTGCCGAAGTAGTAAGCCCGTCCTGGGGCATTGGCACTCCAAAGGCTATCCCTTCCAGTAATGATGGTTCCCTGTCCATTGCTCACATTATTACTATCGTCACTCACTGATGCCAGCACTAGCAGCGATCGCTTTTTAACACTATAGCTTGCAGGAACAATTGTTGCTGTCACCGTTTCTGGCCTGTCTCCTGTGCCATTGAGGATATCAGCTAATTGTTTGGGAACACGAGGCAAGTCAGTCCAAGTTTCAGTAATACCACGATCGCTATTGGGAATAGCTTGGGTAATAGCTAAGGTACAGGTTTCGTCACTACTCCCATCACTAATGGTTGCACTGATGGCGTTGCTCCCTGCAACACGAGCAAACAAGGTGACATTATTATCAGGGAATTGCAAGCGAGTCCGAGCTACTAAAGTTTGGAAATAGGCTGCCATAAACTGCCCATAATTATCGGGGTAGTAGAGGTTTAACTCTCCTGTTGCAGCATCTAATAGTGTTGGGGTATTAGTAGCGGTAGCAAACTTCATTAAGCCACCATTAACCGTTAAGCCAGAAGCATCGATATGAAGCAATCCCATTAATAAGCGGATTTCGTTTTTTGCGCCCCCTGTGAGTAACCCCAACTTATTTTCTTTGTCAGCCAGAAGATTTTGTTTTTCTTGTTTCAAACTTTGTTTTGCGGACAAGGTATTCTGCTTTGCTAACAAGTCATTGAGTTCGGTTTGTTTGGTATTGAATTCGTTTTGCTTGGTAACAACTTGATTAGCTAAGTCTTTAACAATGCTATTACAAGGACTGCTCAATATCGGACATGGTTTTAGTTTTTGATAGTCTTGGTTATTCCAGGCACTATAGCCTTTCATGATATCGTTACCATTCTGAGTAAGATACCCGCCCGCATGATTCCTAAGTTTGATATATCCGTTAGACGCATTCTCTATATAAAATTTAGACCATTCCCATGACCAGCCACTGCGAGTGCTGGCTACATAGTCATCTCCCTGGAGACGACGACCAGCTTTCATATAGACACTTTTCCCTTGGTTGTAAAGTTGAACACGACCATCGCTCAGGGAAATAAATTTCCATCGCGATCGGACTGTATGACTATGATTGCTGGGGATTCTGTGACAAGGATATAAAGCACCGTAATCATTGGTTTCTACAACAACAACTCGGCCACTGTATTTTATTTCGAGTTCGCACCAGTAATTCATGTAGTTGGACTCTGCCGCTGTTTTCTGCTGGAACAAATGATTCTTCTGGTTGCTCAGAGTTGTTTTTTGAGCAGTAACTGAGGGAATACGAGCCACATCTAGTTGCAAATTAGCAATTTCATCAGTTAATTGCTTGATATCATCGGTAAGATTCCGAATTTCTCCTTCTAGATTCGTAATTTCCGTCAGATTAGCACTAGCTTCGGGTTTTTCCAACACTGGGAGTGTAATAGCATCAGGCAGTCCGGCTAGTCGTCCCTCCCGAGAAACAGCAATATCTAGAGTCGCTACTGCCGGATCGTTGCCACCACTGTCCTGGGTTGCCGTTGTCACCATGACGCGGGCATTTTTCTTCATAGGTTTGCGGTTGTTGTCGTATCCTGTAGCTTGCTCTTCTTGCTGATAATAAAGCTTGGCAGCTAAGGAACCCACCATAGTACGTCCGGTGAGAGAAAAACTACTACGACGGATTCCAGCACGATCGCCAATGGTTGCCTCCGAGGCAACCCAGCTACGATTACCGTAAATAGTGCCGTCATGAGCATTAGAGTTGTTGGGAAATAACTTAGATTACAAAAAAAATAAAATGAAAACAGATATATTTAGTTAGTGATTTTATTATTTATGCTGC
>NZ_LGSU01001427.1 GCF_002260545.1 Hydrocoleum sp. CS-953
GGATAGGAAGGGGGTTGGGGGGTGAGGTTTTTTAATGCACATTTTCAAGCTTGACAGGGCACTACAAACATAAAATTTAATTATAGCTAATTATCGAGGCATTGTATCGCTCCACATATTTTTTGTCGAAGATCGACAAGATTGATCTTTTGCTGTTGATTTTCGACAATGCTTTGATTGGCTTGTGCTAGACTTTCCTTAGTTATGAATAAAAGCAGTAACCAGAGGGTGTTTCTACATTTAATCTAACCGTAGGTTGGGTTGAGGTACGTTTGCGGAGCATTTCCAACGGAAAAACCCAAAAACAACAGATACAACTTTGTTGTTGGGTTGCGCTGTCGCTTTTTCCTTCGGAATGCTAGCGCAAACATGTCGCGCAGCGTTTCATGTCGGCTCTTAGCCGAAAACCCAACCTACGTCTAACTAATTGTGCAAACAGCGTTTTGCTCCTACATCTAACCCAAAACTTAACCATTACAAATCCTATGATGATCAAAAAAATGTTCAAACCTTTAGTTTCCTTTGCCATTCTACAACTAGCTGTTGCCCTACCTGCTACAGCAACTAGCAATATTCTTTACCTAAACTCTATCCGTGGTTGGGGTACTGGTAGCTTAGGCAATTTTCGTAGTACCATCGCTGACTTTGTTGATAACTACGAAGATGGCAATGTATTCGATGTTGATTTTGTGCAAACCCATGTTTCAGGAGATTTAGCATCTTTTCTCAATGCTAAACCTATCGACTATTACGACCAAATTTGGTTTGATACAGGAATCTACAAAACTTCCCTTCTTAATGCAGCAGACTTCGATGCTCTCAATACATGATCAGCAAACAAGCAACCAGAGTTTATCCTTGACAGTTCCTTTGCCTTCCGCAACAAAAACAATATTACCATGACGGCTTCTGCTGGAGCAATGACTGTTAATCAAGCACTAGCACTACAGGATGTTGGAGGTGGTATTTTTATTGGCACAGATCATAATGATTTTGCCTACACTGCCAACCAAGTTCTTGCTAATTTTGGCTTCGATAATTTTTTCACTGGCATTCATCATATCACCTCAAACGGCTCTTTCGTAGGCGACTCCATACTTGCTCCTAACTCCGTTGGTTCTGACTTTTTCTACAATCATCTACAGGGTTTATCTACAACAAACGTACCCATCGGGACTCATGTTTTAAACGAAAACGGTGGCAACCGCACCATCAATATATATGAAAACAAATTTTCATATAGTCCGAATAAAATTGCACATATTGATACCAGTTTCGAGCCAGGTAGCCGACTCTCAGATATCATAAACCCAGAACCACCACCAGAGTCAGTTCCCGAACCAGGTTCAATTTTTGGTCTATTTCTATTAGGTGGTTTCGGTGTTCGTTCCCTACTATTGCGACATACGCAATAATACAAAACAATACATTGCCATTTCTAAATCCGTTATTAGAGCGATCGCTCTATTGAGATACAAACATCGTAGGGGCGAATGGCCATTCGCCCCTACAACACCGAACGTTCGCCCCCACATTTTTTGTCGATTTTCGACAATGCTTTAATTGGCTTGTGTTAGATTGACTTGGTTATGAATAAAAACAGTAACCGCATTTTTACAGAGGTGTTTCTACATTTAATCTAGGGCAAACTAACCTTTCTCCCTACATCTCACCCAAAATACCAATTTAATACTTTCTTGAATTAAATATAAAATGGAGGAACAATTTCAAATATGAAAGCAAAACTGTTTTCCTGTGTAACTACAGTAAATCTTGTAGTTAGTTTAGTTTTTGCCCAACAAACAAAAGCAGCAACTTTAGAGTTTTTCGATCACAATGATTTTGTCAATTCTACTGGAAAGTTGACTGTTATTGACTTTGATGATTTACCAACAGGTAATGGTGTTTTATCGGGAGACGAATTCGGGAGTCAAGGTCTGATAATTGTTCAGCGTGAAGGTCTTCCTATAAATGTACTCAGTGGCAAAGATATCGACATGGGCTTTCCAGGCAATGTAAATTCAAAGCCTAACGTTATCTCTTCCTCATTCATTCTAGGAAACTACAACAATACAAATTCGGACAATTTTGATTTTCTCCTTGCCAACCCTTCTTTCTCAGCAGGACTATGGATAGGAAACACAGGCTCTGGAGGCAATGATACAACAGAAGTCCAGTTTCTTGATAATTTCGGTCAGGTTATTGCTAACGAGATTATTGGTTTTCATAGTCCTGGTCTGATTACTGGTAACAATATTTACGACAATCGCATTTTTTACGGTATTATGAGTACAGTACCTATTGCGACAATTCGTACAATAGAACCAGCTTTTGATGGTGACGGGATTACATACGATGATATTCAATTTGATTCCCCGGAATCTCGTAGTGTTCCCGAACCTAGTTCAATTTTTGGTCTATTTCTATTAGGTGGTTTCGGTATTCGTTCCCTACTATTGCGACATAAGCAATAATAAAAAATAATACATTACCATTTCTAAATCGGGTATTAGAGCGATCGCTCTATTGAGATCAAAACATCGTAGGGGCGAATGGCCATTCGCCCCCACATTTTTTGTCGATTTTCGACAATATTTATCTTTTGCTGTCGATTTTCGACAATGCTCCGATTTTTCTGTTCTAGAATTTTATTGGTTGTGAATATCAAGAACAACCATAACCTCACCAAATCTCCTACCACTAATTTACATTGTGCGGAAAAATGAGTTTTATTACCAAAAATAAAAAATTAGCAGCATCTATTAAATTTAAAGATATTAAGTCTCGGATCAACCAAACTATTAAAAATATCCTTTTTAAGAATTTAGAAAAACAAATCTCCCTAGTTACTGAACTAGAAAACAATGGGGTTATCTGTGAGGTTAGTAACAAGATTTATGAAGATTTATTATGTTTTGCCAATCAAGATCCCTCTGCCAAAAAATCTCCAGAGTACATTCTGGAAAGCTATCTCTCCTTTCAAGCAGTTTTATCCTACAGAGTTGCTAACGCATTGTATTGTTTTTCACAAATGTTACAAACAAATGAGTCAGTAATTAATCTACAAATAATTGCACGGAAAATATCTGAAACGGCAAAAGTAAAAACAGGTGTTGAGATACACCCTGCAGCTAAAATTGGTAGTAGATTGATAGTAGACCACGGTTACGGAACTGTAATTGGTGAAACGACTGAGATTGGAGATGACTGCTACATCCTGCAAGGAGTAGTTTTAGGAGCAAAAAGTATAGCTGGAAACTATGATAGTAAGAGGCATCCAACTTTGGGCAGTAGAGTCGAGGTAGGTAGTTTTGCCAGAATTTTTGGCCCTGTAAAAATTGGTGATGATGTGAAAATTTCTCCCTGGGCAGTTATCACCGAAGACATTCCTAGTAATTCCAAAGTGATTGTGATTACAACTAATCAAGTTGTTAAGAGAAGAAATTTTTAGCAAGTGAATCTATAATAATATTGATACTTCTTAGAAAATGCCTTTGATAATTTCAATATGCAGATATCATCCCCTATCAACCAACTTACCGAAAAAGCAAAACAGATACTCAATCAAATTACCTATCTCACCTTAGCAACAGTAGATCAAGAAGGACGCCCTTGGAACTCACCTGTCTATTATGGCTTTGATAAAGATTACACATTTTATTGGTCATCATGGACAGAAAATCAGCACTCTCAAAATATTATTAATAATGGGCAGGTTTTTGCAGTTGTTTATGATTCAACAGTATTGAGTGGAGAGGGATTTGGTGTTTATTTCCAAGGTATAGCTGAAGTTATTGAAGCAGAAAACGAAATATTCAATAAAGCAATTGATAGTATCTACACGAAAAATGGCAAACCAAAAAGAGACAAAAAATATTTTCTTGACTCAGGAAAACGACGTTTATTCCGGTTTATGCCAACAACTATTTGGGTTAATGTGACAGAACCTTATGAGGATTATTTTCTGGATAAAAGAGTAGAGATTACAAAAGAAATTAAGCAATAAAAAAAGCCCATATTGCGGGCTTTAAAATTCCGAGTTATAAATACAACTTTCCTCATAATTTCGCGGGATCTACATAAATATAATTGTCAGAATTTTTGAGTAATTCTACAGCTTCTGTAAGATGCTGACGGTTTGCTTCTGTTGAAAGAAGATAGTCTGTTTCATCAGTTTCAGCAGATTCTTTAATTGACATACTCCCGACGTTACCCTTACGGGACAATGCGGGATTCTTCAGTCTGGGAAAACCTGACCGCTGTTTTGACAGAGGTGATGTCCTCCCCCTGTATATTGAGCTTGATTATAACAAAATGTACCTAGTTAGTCAAGGCTATAGGAACGTTTAGCTTANCTTATGAAGGTATCCGAATCTTGGCCCTGGCTTTCCCATACGACGCTAAAGGTGCGGGAGAGCGCGGGACTTCCCGCCAGGAAAGTTAATAAAATTGCTTCGACAACTGTTCCTTCTGGTAAGTCGAGGGGAGGTAAATCAAGTTGACCGTTTTTAATAGTTGTTTGATATTTTAGTGTATTCATAGAATTGTGCCATTCTTGAGACTTTTTACAGCAGTTTTCATGCCAGTAGACCATAGTAGGGGCGTTTGCGGAGCATTCCGTTAGGAAATGGCCATTCGCCCCTACTTCCTATTCCAATACCTCGAAAGATTGAACTTCCAAGACTGGACCAATCATTGCGATCGTCATAACATCATCTCGCACCACACCTGTAACGTTCACCTTCTGGTCAGACTTACATAGCTCGGTAGGAGCATCCTTTAATTCATAAGTTGCACCATCAGTCACTAACGCCCAAGTACCAGTACCAAATCCTTGTTTTTCCACAGTACCACTCACTGTAATACTCATGCTAACCTTTCCTCTGTTCTAATTGCCAAACGTGCTAAACCTAAGCATAGCAGGGCATTCACAACTAAGAAAATCTGAGCAGGTATACCAGCACCTAATCCCCAAACTGCGGGATCGACAACTGCACTCACAATTAAACAGCTAGCGACACCAATAGCAGTACCGATCGCTACCCACTTCCATTGCTGATTACCTAATAAGAACNCATGCTAACCTTTCCTCTGTTCTAATTGCCAAACGTGCTAAACCTAAGCATAGCAGGGCATTCACAACTAAGAAAATCTGAGCAGGTATACCAGCACCTAATCCCCAAACTGCGGGATCGACAACTGCACTCACAATTAAACAGCTAGCGACACCAATAGCAGTACCGATCGCTACCCACTTCCATTGCTGATTACCTAATAAGAACACTATTAATAATGCTGGAATCAAAACACTAGCAAAAATGGGATTCAAAATACCACTACCTTGAATTGCTCCACCCAGTTCAGGTACAGAACTACCCATCACACGCATTGGCCATTGAGGTAAATCAAATACATAGAAACCACGCAGGAAAAATAACCCACTGCTACCAGCAACTAATCCGGTATGTAGGGGGAAACTCCAACTGAAAGGGAAATAATTCCGTAGCAACCAAGCTAATAGATAAGACCCTAATACCATTGCTAGCTTTGGTAACAACGCCACTGCACCACCATCTAGCCAAAAACCAGGATTGAGATAACCGTTATCATGCAACCACCGGAAGAAGTCCCGGAAGGTGATTTGACCTTTAATTGCTAACTTGACTGCTGCTGCTGCATCCAACTGACCTGCACCAAAATGATTTAGTGGGTCTTCTTTAACAGTTCTGGCAGATTTTTTGAGAATGTTGGTGATTTCTTCTGGGTCTTCAATACCACTAGCTTTGATTAATGCTGCCACTCCCGCAACGTGGGGAGATGCCATACTTGTTCCTTGGAAGGAAGCAAATACACTCTTGCCATTTTCTGGGTTAATAGTTTCTTGCAGAATACCGCCAGCTTCATTTTGACCTTTGGTGGAACCACCAGGAGCAGAAATATCAACTCCTGCACCAAAGTTGGAATATGGAGCTTTTTCTCCAGCGGGATCAGTAGCGGAAACACCGACAACATGGGGATAACGAGCAGGATAGCTGGCTGAATTTTGGTTAGCATTACCTGCTGCAGCAATAACAACTACCCCTTTATTATGAGCATAGTTAATTGCTTCTTTCATTATTTGGCTTTCACCGCCACCACCAAGACTCATGTTAATAATGTCTGCACCATTATCAGCAGCAAATTTTATGGACNGATCAGTAGCGGAAACACCGACAACATGGGGATAACGAGCAGGATAGCTGGCTGAATTTTGGTTAGCATTACCTGCTGCAGCAATAACAACTACCCCTTTATTATGAGCATAGTTAATTGCTTCTTTCATTATTTGGCTTTCACCGCCACCACCAAGACTCATGTTAATAATGTCTGCACCATTATCAGCAGCAAATTTTATGGACTCAGCAATATCAGAAACTGTTCCACCACCACTAGCAGCTAATACTTTTAGAGGCATGATGCTAGCTTCGTAGGCAATACCTGCTACACCATAATTATTGTTGGTAGCTTGGGCAATAGTACCTGCAACATGAGTACCGTGACCATTGTCATCGGTAGCTGATGTGCGATCGTTAACAAAATCGTACCCTGCTACAAATTTGGTTTTTTCTAGGTCGGGAACTTTGGAAACCCCTGTATCAATAACTGCTACAGTTATCCCATCACCTTTGGTTTCATTCCAGGCAGATTCGACATTGATACTCCGGAGGTTCCATTGTTTCCCATACATTGGGTCGTTAGGAACGCCGTCACCACTGTCAAAGATGATGGCATCTGCGCTATAGACATAGTTTGGTTCTATATATTCAGTATATTTGCCTAGAGAACTTCTTAAGTTTTTGAGGAGTTGGCGATCGCCCTTGACAATATATACATTATCTGATATAGAAAATTCACTATTTAGACGAGGTGTGACTTGGTATTCATCAGAGATTGTCCTAATTTCATCAACAATTTTAGNACCACTGTCAAAGATGATGGCATCTGCGCTATAGACATAGTTTGGTTCTATATATTCAGTATATTTGCCTAGAGAACTTCTTAAGTTTTTGAGGAGTTGGCGATCGCCCTTGACAATATATACATTATCTGATATAGAAAATTCACTATTTAGACGAGGTGTGACTTGGTATTCATCAGAGATTGTCCTAATTTCATCAACAATTTTAGTAACTCCGATGTCTTCACGGAAGTCTAACACAATTGAGTCGTAGGTTCCTTTATTGGCCAAACCAGAGAAATTAGATAAGGCCCAACCAAGCCCAATTAAGAATAAGCAGACAAACAGAAATTTTTTCATTGTTTGAGATATTCACTATAACTGAGGACTTTTTTACTACGATAGCTTAGAGTTTGCAGTATTGGACGGTTTTTTCATTACACTAATAGTCTATATAGTAGAAAATCTAAAGGTTAATATGGAAAGAGGTTTATTGTGGTTGCCCCTATTGGGTGTATTTATTTGGTTAGCTTGGGCTGGTTGGAATGAGTATCAAAAGTTGGAAGCTTATCGTGCTTGGGCAGAATCTTTTGAGAAAGCCAAATATGATATTTATGCAGTATTGGGTCAGAATGGTGAAAGTATAACTTGGGGGAGACCTACACGCAAGGGACCTGTTAATTTGGAAACTTTTTCTTTGTCAGATGTGCGATCGCTACAATTATTAGTTAATAATAATTTAGTAGATCCGGAAAATCCACCAAGTCAAGGTAAAGTAGTTCTGGAGTTTATTTTTTCTAATTCTAAAAATATCCAAATTCCTTTTACAGATATTGATTTAGCTGTTAATTGGTGCAAATATTTACAGCAAAAATTGTATAGCGCGTAGCGCTAGGGAATAGGGAATAGGGAATAGGGAATAGGGAACAGGGAACAGGGAACAGGGAACAGCAAAATATTAAAGAGTTTTTCCTGCGGAAATGCTCCGCAAACAGGATTTAGAAATGTCCTAACCTTTGCTTCGACTGCTATAGTAGTTTAATTCAACTTTAGTAAATTTATCTGTTCCCTAAAAAAAATAGATATTTCATCAAAAAATTTCGGAACGTTTCATAAAAAACTGTTCACCATTTCAAGGATATATCCAATTTTTCTGAAAGGCAAGAGGAAATATAAAAGCTAAATGATTTTTAGCTTACCTTGCTATAAGTTTAATGAATTTCCGGGAATTATTATAGTATCAATTTTAGATTATAAAATCAGGACTTATGCAACAAAAACAATTATACCAATTACCAAAAGTAATGCTATACTTGATGAAAACTTCAGTTATTAAGTAATTACTTTAGTGTCATAAATTTTTTGCTGATTTTAGGTGATTTAATGTTAATTATTCTTGATTTTTTCTTCTCCTGTAGGGACGTTGCAAAGGCAAAAATGCGTTTTCCGTTCCGGAATGCTCCGCTTTCCATGTCGCGCAGCGTTATCCTGACGGACTGCTGCGCAAACATGTCTGCTCTTAGTCGTTAGCGTTTGCGGAGCATTCCGATAGGAAAGCTTTGCGCCAGCAAAAACGTCCCTACACTTCCCTACTCAATCAAATGTAGAAAAGTTTTTGAGAAATGGTGTTATATGCCATCTGTAGGGGCGAATGGCATTTGCTAACGCAAAGCTCCGCTTTATATGTCGCTCCGCGTTAACGGAGTTGTGCGATAGCAAAACGCCCTTACTAAAGGGGGCACTTTTGACTTTTAATATAGAATCAGGGTATATAGTATATGTTTACAACTAGACTTAAATATTCAATCTCCCCTACTCCTCCTCTCCCCTACTCCCCCATTCCTCCAACTATATAATAAGTATTCAACCGGATTTGATATAAATTCTCTACCTCCTAAAAAAATGGTATTAAAATTTCTCAAAACAGTTAGTAAAGCAGTGACAGAAGCAGGCAAATTTGTTACTCTTAAAAAAGATGGTAAATCTACAACCATAGTAACTACAAAAAATCCAGCTTTAGTCAAACGAAAACAAAATATTCAACTAGAACAATTAAAACTAGAATATATTCAAAATCAAGATAACTTTGATTTAGAAAAACTGACTCCAGATAATTCCCAAGAATTACAGGAATTTATTCAAATTACCGAAACTACTAGACTCGAAACAAATATAGATTTTCCAAGATGGCTGTTAGAACAAGAAAAAGCAATTCAAATAGAACTACTCAAACAAAACTATGAACTCCAACGAGAATTAGTCGCCTATCAACGAGAAACTTCTCTGCAAATTATAGAAGAACAAAAAAGATTAGAAAATTCTCCTATCTGGTTAGTTGCTGCCGATATTATTAACTCTCATCCAGAGGAAAAAATTCTGCCTCTGCGAGTTTTCTTTGCTCCGCCAAAACTTGTATTTGATAGACTTGAAGCAACTAATAATTCTCCTAATTTTTTTCCCAATCTTGAATTAACTTTAGCAGAAAGCTTACGACAATTTTTCAGAAATTATGCAGCTCAAGACAGAGAAATTGATTTTTTAGCAGGAGCTTGGGTAAGTAAATCTTTTCATAGTGAAGCTAGTATTAAAGCTTTATTTGGTGTCTTAAAATCTCAGCCAACTTTAGTTTTAGAATCAGAAGTTAATGGTAATTATCTCAATTTTAGAATTGCTTATTGGAGTTTGGGTTGGTCAAAATATCGTTACGACCCAGTTATTTCCAAGTTACCTTATCGAGATATTTTATATGAATCTGCTAAACTCCGAGCGCGTCGATGGTTAGCAATTAGGTCTAAGTTAATTGCTACTGGAGAAAAAGCAAAAAGAATTGATGAACTGTATGCTGGGAATAATTTAATTAACCTCAAAAAATTACAGCGAGAGCAAAAATTTAGAAAGGCTGGAATTGACATTAGTGAGTTGGATATGACTTATATTGTCAATCAAAAAGACTTTGAAGAATTAGGGAAATTTTTAAGTCTTTATCATTGTGTATTTGCTGGCTTAGTAGCAGATGAATATTTTTTAGTTGAATATAATCTCCCTCCTATTTTGCCGGAATTATTGCCGAATTTAATCAAAAATTTGCCAGAATCTTCAGAAGTTGATGAGATGATGGAAGCGGTGATTTTCTATTATCAAAAAATTTATCAAGTTTTAGAGACTAAACGTTCTGGTTGGATACCAGAATTAGTTTTAGATTTAGCTCAAAGTCTAGCAAATTTACAGAATAAAGTTTGGGCAATTACACAAATAGAAAATTCTCTAAAGTCTTGGTTAAAATTACGGGGTTTATCCTCATCTCCAGAAGAATTAATTTTGCTATTAGTAGAAATGGAATCTGTGGTAAAAACGGAAGATTTGGAATATGTAAATAAATTAAATCAATGTTTAAAAGCTATTGGCGAAACAAGGCAAATAAATATAAGAGAAATTTGCTATCAACGGGGATTAAATAATTTTAAAAAGGAAAATTATTCAGCAGCAATAAGCGATTTTGACCAAGCTATAAAACTCAATCAAAATTGGGGAGAGGCTTATTATAATCGTGGTTTTATTTACGCACAAATCGGAAAATATCAGGAAGCAATTAATGATTTTACCGAGGCTTTGCAGATAAATGAAAATTGGGTAGATGCCTATAATAAACGCGGTAATACTTTTAATCAATTAGGGCAATATGAACAGGCAATCGCTGACTATGAACAAGCATTAAAATTGCAGCCAGACTGTGAAGAAGTACGACAAAACTTAGGCATTATTCAGGGAGTTTTAGCAGCAAGAAAAGACAAACAACAAGAGGAAATAAAACCAAAATATCCACCTGTTCAAAAAATAGCAAAACAACGGCAACATAAATTAGAAAATTTTGTTGTAGTTAATGAATTTCAAGCACATTCAGAAGGAGTAAGTTGTCTTGCTATCAGTCCCGATGGGCAAATATTAGCTAGTGGTAGTTATGATGACACTATTAAGTTATGGCGCTTGAGTACGGGAGAAGAAATTGCTACTTTGGTAGGTCATTCTGACGATGTGGAGTCAGTCGCGTTTCATCCCGATGGCGAGATATTAGCTAGTGGCAGTTACGACCGAACTATTAAACTTTGGCAGTTGAGTACAGGTAAAAATATTCGTACTCTGAGCGGAAATTCGGAAGATATTGAGTCTGTAGCATTCAGTCCCAATGGTCAGATATTAGCGAGTGCAGGGGATGATAACGAAGTTAAGTTGTGGCAGTTGAGTACAGGTAACGAACTTCATACTCTCAGGGGTCATTCTGAGAGGGTTTGGTCTGTGGCATTTAGTCCTGACGGTCAAATGTTGGCGAGTGGCAGTGGTGACAATACTATTAAGCTTTGGCATTTAGCGACAGGGCAAGAAGTTAAAACTCTCTGGGGGCATTCTGGTTATGTGAGTACGGTTGCGTTTTGTGCTGATGGTGAAATGTTGGTGAGTGGGAGCGATGACAATACTATTAAGGTCTGGCAGTTGAGTACAGGTCTGGAAGTAGGTACTTTGACTGGGCATTCTCAAAGTATTTGGTGTTTGGCAGTCACCTCCGATGGTACTTTGGTGAGTGGCGGTGCAGATAATTTAATTAAAATTTGGCAGTTGAGTACGAGTGAAGAGTTGGGTACTTTGACTGGTCATAATTTAGGAGTCTTGGCAGTGGCAATTTCTCCTGAAGGTGATGTTTTAGTTAGTGGTGGTGGTGATGGTTGTATTGACATACTCCCGAGGCTCCCCTAGGGGAGAGCGCGGGATTCTTCAGCCAGAAAAGCTCTGACCGCAGTTTTAACAGAGGTGATGTCCTCCCCCTGTGTTGATAGCAATCCAATTTTCTGTATCAGAAGTGCTGAGTTATAGTCTCTGTCTAGTTCCTGTCCACATCTAGGGCAAGAATGCCAGCGCTCTGACAAGCTCTTAGACACTCTGTTTAGACACTCCCAACAATGTTGAGATGTACCTTTTGGGTCTACTTTGATGATTCTCTTGCCAAGTTTCCAGCCTACATACTCTAATACTTGAATAAACTGGCCAAATGCTGCATCTTGCAAAGACTTATTTAATCCTGACTTAGCTGATTGACCATTGGGTAAGAATTGACCATTATGACCTAATTTGGCTTTGCAACGTCGAACTAAATTAGCTATCTGCAAGTCTTCAATGAAAATAACACTTACATCACTAAACAGATGATAAGCCAGTTTGAATTGCCAGTCTAACCGTTGTCTAGCTATTAGTTGATGTAGCTTAGATATTTTACCTTTGAGAATTTTCCAAGGTAAGGAATGTTTTTGTTTCTTAGCTAATCTCATCTGAAGTTTAGACAAACGATGCTCAGAAAGCCTGAAAAATTTAGGAACTTCTAGAAACTCACCATCAGATGTAACAGCATAGTGCAACAATCCTAAGTCAATACATGCATGAGTTTTCTTCGGTGGGTTGAATTTCTGCAACCTCTACAGGTACAGTCTTATCTTCTATCGTGAAACTGATATACCATCCATCAACTTCACGAATTACTGTACCCGTCTTAACCTGGAAACCTTCTGGTATTGAGCGATTGTACACAAAGGGGACTAAACCAATTTTTGGTAAATTGACACAAAAACGACCATTAGCATTTTTGACTATATTGGCATTTGATAACTGAGGATAACTGAACGAGTTATAATAATGCCTTCCCTTGAATTTCCGTCTACCACTAGTTTTGCCGTTTTTGTCAGGTTGGGTAAAGTTATCCATAGTAGTTTCTACGCGCTGAATAACATCCTGCAAAACCTGGGAGTGCATAGACTTATACTCAGGAAATAGTTTTTTAGTTTGTGCTAAGTCTGCCAGTTGAACAGTTTCCCAACATACATAACCATTAACTATGTTCGGATGCTTATCCCCTTT